>CAYNMU010000005.1:0-52064 GCA_964398395.1 uncultured Eubacteriales bacterium | reverse complement strand
AGGTTTTAATAACTTTCAAATTACTACGCCCGAAGAGCATGATAAAATGATTGCGTTTACTTCCCAACTTGCTCATGTTGTTTCAAGCGCCTATGTTAAAAGTCCGGCTGCGCTTAATCATAAGGGGTTTTCTGCCGGAAGTTATAAAGATATGACCAGAGTGGCAAAGCTCAATGAAAAAATGTGGACAGAACTTTTCTTATCCAACAGGGAAAACCTAATCAGTGAAATCGACTCCTTGACAGCAAGGCTTAACGAATACAGCGAAGCACTCAAAAACAATGATGCCGCAACGATGAACACACTACTGCGTGAGGGTCGTGAGCGCAAGCAGATTTTAAATGACGAATGATTGCGTTAGTTATTAGTGGTCAGTGGTTAGTGGTTAGTGGCTAGAGGGAAAGGAATGATATATTATGCAGTCAGTTAAAGTATCCTGCACTCAAAAGAGCTATGATGTGCTCATTGGCAGCAGAATGCTAAAAAATGCAGGAGATATTTTAAGGGATTATTTTTCGCCTTGTTCGGTTGTTATTGTTACCGATGACAATGTGGATGCCCTTTACGGCGAGACAGTTCAATACTCCTTGACTTGCTCCGGTTTTAATACAAGTAAATTTGTTTTTAAACATGGAGAGCATTCAAAAAATCTTTCTGTTTATGCAAAAGCGTTAGAGTTTATGGCACAAAACTCTTTAACGCGAAGCGATATGGTTGTAGCGCTCGGCGGCGGAGTAACGGGAGATTTAGCAGGTTTCGCTGCAGCAAGCTATTTGCGGGGCGTTCGGTTCGTACAAATGCCAACAACTTTGCTCGCAGCTGTCGATTCTTCCGTAGGCGGCAAAACCGGTGTGAATTTGGATGCAGGGAAAAATTTGGCAGGTGCGTTTTGGCAGCCGAGCTTAGTTCTGTGCGATTGTGATACACTAAACACTTTGCCGGATGATATCTTGGCTGACGGCATTGCCGAAGCAATAAAATACGGTATGATTCGGGACAAAGAACTTTTTGAAATGCTCGAATTCGGTGACTGTATCAGTAATCCGGAAGCTTGCGTTGCCCGTTGTGTTACAATAAAGGGCAATATTGTGGCAAAGGACGAATTTGACAACGGCGAAAGGCAACTGCTGAATTTCGGGCATACGTTGGCACACTCGATTGAAAAACTCAGTGATTATAAAATATCGCATGGACACGCTGTTGCTATTGGAATGGTTATTGTTACAAGGGCGGCCGAAAGTATGAATTTAGTCCGGAAGCCTTGCCTTGACAGGCTCATAAAAGTTTTGAAAAAGTATGAGTTGCCATTTGACTGCGCTTATGAAATGGCAGACCTGACAAGCATTGCGCTTTCGGATAAAAAACGATCGGGAAGCAATATCAATCTGGTCATTCCGTTGGAAATCGGCGAGTGCGGAATACTGAAATTGCCGGTGGCTGAGCTTGAAAGCTTTATAGAATGCGGGCTGCGCGGGGAGGAATAACTTTTGGATATCAGCATTTCTCCGGCAAGGTTAAATGGTGAAATTGAAGCTGTGGAGTCAAAATCGGATGCTCACAGGCTGCTTATTTGTGCCGCGCTTAGCCACAACCCAACTGAGATTTACATAAAAAATATCTCAAAAGATATTGCAGCAACAATAAATTGCTTAACCGAAATGGGATGTTTTATTGAAAACCTGCAAGCAAATAAGATCCTGGTTCATCCACTTTGGGCTAGAATTGCAGAAAACCCGTGTTTGGATTGCGGGGAAAGCGGTTCCACACTGCGATTCTTACTGCCCGTTGCTGCGGCATTATACAGCAGCTTTACGATTATCGGCAGCGGTAGGCTGCCAGAAAGACCGCTCACACCGATAATTGACGCGATGAAGGCAAACGGCTGCAATTTTGACAGCGATATCCTGCCGATTAAAGTTACCGGCAAGCTTAATAGCGGAAAGTTTACCCTGCCGGGCGATGTCAGTTCCCAATTTATATCCGGTTTGCTCTTTGCATTGCCAATGCTCGAAGGAACTAGTGAATTAGTCTTGACATCACCACTTGAGTCTTCCGGTTATGTGGACATGACAATCGATACCCTGAAAAAATTCGGTGTTTCGGTTGTTCGCGGAGAAAAGCAATTCATTATTGCAGGCGGTCAAAAATACATTTCGCCGGGCAATACCGCAGTTGAAGGCGACTGGTCAAACGCAGCTTTTTGGTTGGCGGCGGGTGCAATGAACGGCAAGATTTCCTGTAACAGACTCGACCGTGAATCCTTGCAGAGCGACCGAAAAATTTTTGATATTTTAAAGCGTATGGGTTCGGAAATTACGTTTGAAAATGGCACCGCACAAGTTGAGAACAAACATCTGTTTGCAATCAACTTAGATGCTTCGGATATCCCTGACTTGGTTCCTATCATGGCTGCTGTTATGGCAGTGGCAGATGGCATTTCAATTATAAAAAATGCCGGCAGGGTAAGATTTAAAGAGAGTGACAGGCTCCATGCAATCGCTAAAAATCTGAACCTGATAGGCGCCGAGGTTGAAGAACTGGAGGATTCACTTGTTATTAGAGGAAAACAAAAGCTTTCGGGCGGGATAACGGACGGATGCAATGACCACAGAATTGTTATGGCTTTAGCGGCCGTATCCGTTGCCTGCGAAGGGGAAGTTATTATAAAAGGTTCGCAGGCAATAGAAAAATCATACCCCGATTTCTTCAATGATTTTAAAAAACTGGGAGGGTTGGCACATGTCATCTAATTTTGGCGATAATATTAAAGTAACAATTTTTGGGCAATCCCATTCCGATGCGATAGGTGTTGTTATAGACGGTTTGCCCGCGGGCGAAACAATAGACTTGGAAACGCTGCAAAGATTTATGAACCGTCGGGCACCCGGCAGCAGCGAGTATGTTACCCAAAGGCAGGAAAAAGATATACCGGAAATTCTATCCGGACTTTTGGACGGTGTTACCTGCGGCGCTCCTTTGTGTGCAATTATTAAAAACAATGATGCCCACTCAAAGGATTATGATAAAATTAGGGATATTCCACGCCCGTCCCATGCGGATTACCCCGCATATATTAAGTATGAAGGTTTTAACGATATTAGAGGCGGCGGGCATTTTTCGGGCAGAATGACAGCTCCGCTTTGCTTTGCGGGTGCTGTCTGTAAGCAAATTTTGGAACGCCGCGGTATTTTTGTCGGTGCGCACATATCGGCCATCGGCGATGTGGAGGACGAACTTTTCGGACCCGCTCGAACAAGCGCAGTTCAGCTAAAAGCGGTTGGCGACAAAGCATTTCCAACAATAAATGACGCAGCGGCAGAGAAAATGGTCAAAGCAATTGAAGATGTTGCGAAAAAGCAGGATTCTATCGGAGGAGTTGTCGAGTGCTGTGCCGTTGGTATGCCAACAGGGATTGGGGAGCCAATGTTCGACGGCGTCGAAAATCGGCTTGCTTCAGCGATGTTCGGTATACCGGCTGTTAAGGGCATTGAGTTTGGTATCGGTTTTGCGGCAGCAAAAATGCATGGCTCTGAAAACAATGACCCATATTTTTTTGAAGATGGCAAAGTTAAAACACTCACCAACAATCACGGCGGAATTTTAGGCGGGATAACGACCGGAATGCCGATAATTCTAAGGGTTGCATTCAAGCCAACACCTTCAATCGGCATCGAACAAAATTCCGTAAAACTTTCGGAAAAAACGAACAGTACCATAAAAATTGAAGGCCGCCATGACCCTTGCATTGTCCCGAGAGCGGTTGTTGCCGTTGAAGCGGTAACCGCAATAGTCTTACTGGATTTACTGAATAAAGGAGTTAATTAAAATGGATATCGAAACATTGAGAGCGCAAATTGACAAAATTGATGACGAGCTGACTAAGATTTTTACCAACCGTATGGAAGTATCACAGATGATATCTCAGTACAAAAAAGACAATAAGCTCATGGTGCTTGACAGAAACAGGGAGCGGGATATTCTGACAAGAGTAACCGAAAACGCCACACCTGAATTGGAAGTATATATTAAAACTCTTTTTTTAACGCTGTTCAGCCTTAGCCGCTCCTACCAAAATGCGCTTTTGGCGCAGGGGAGTCCTCTTGCCGAAGAGATTAGGAATGCTGTTGCCGAAACGCCGTTGCTTTTCCCAACGAAAGCTGTTGTTGCCTGCCAGGGTGTTGAAGGCGCGTATTCCCAAATCACAGCCGACAAGTTGTTTTCTCTGCCGAATATTATGTATTTCAATAGCTTTGAAGGCGTTTTTCAAGCGGTGGAAAAAGGGCTTTGCCGCTATGGCATTTTACCGATTGAAAACAGCTCGCACGGTTCGGTTACGCAAGTTTACGACTTAATGAAAAAGCACAATTTTCATATTGTCAGAGGGTTGAAATTAAAAATCGATCATTCACTCCTAGCAAAACAGGGTTGTAAAATGGCTGATATCAAAGAAATATTTTCCCACGAACAGGGCATCGGACAATGCAGCGAATTTTTGGACAGCCTGAAGGGTGTTAAGGTGACGGTTGTCGAAAACACAGCCGTGGCCGCTCAAATGGTTGCGCAGTCCGAGCGCACGGATGTTGCGGCGATTTCATCACATAACTGCGCCGAACTGTATGGCCTTTCGGCTTTGGGTGTCAATGTGCAGGATAACTCGAATAATTACACACGCTTTATCTGCATTTCAAAGAAGCTTGAGATTTACCCGGGCGCCAACAAAATCAGTTTGATGCTTTCCATTCCGCACAGACCGGGTTCCTTGTATGAAATAATCTCAAAGTTTTCTGTTTTGGGGCTGAACCTTACCAAACTCGAGAGCAGACCTGTGCCCGACAAGGATTTTGAATTTATGTTTTATTTTGATATTGACGCCTCTGTCAATTCGGAACCGGTTATCAACCTGATTTGCGAAATCGCAGCGGGTACTGAGCAATTCGACTTTTTAGGCAATTATTCTGAGATTTGAGAAGAAGGCGAAGATTATGGATTATGGGCTGATAGGGGAGCATTTATCGCACAGCTACTCAAAGCAAATTCACGAGTTGCTCGGCGACTACAGCTATGAAGTGAATAGTATTGCTCCGGATGATTTGCCGGAATTCTTTGCAAAAAAGGATTTTAAAGGTATTAACGTGACAATCCCCTACAAAAAGACAGTCATACCTTTATGCAAAACTATTTCGCCGATAGCTCAGCGGATAGGCAGCGTCAACACAATTACCGTTGACGAGGCGGGCAATTTGTGCGGGGACAACAGCGATTACTTCGGTTTTTTGTATATGACTCAAAACGCAGGTATCACCTTTACAAATAAAAAAGTTTTGGTACTCGGCAGCGGCGGGACAGCTCGAACGGTTCAAGCTGTTGCGGACGATTGCGGCGCGAAGGAAATTATTGTTGTTTCGAGAACAGGGCAGGTCAATTACGGAAATGTTTACGAGCAAACGGGTGTTGATATTATTGTAAATGCGACACCTGTCGGAATGTACCCCGAAACCGAAAATTCGCCGGTTGAATTAAACCGTTTTCCGGATTGTTCCGGTGTGTTGGATGTTACTTACAATCCGCTTTTTTCCAGACTTCTTCTGCAGGCAAAACAACTCGGAATCCCGTTTGCCAACGGGTTAACTATGCTCGCCGCGCAGGCGAAATATTCATCCGACCTTTTTTTTCATCAAACCACGCCATTGGACAGAATCGATGTTATTGTCAATGAGTTGACCTGCCGATTTACCAACATTGTTTTGACAGGTATGCCGGGCAGCGGCAAAACGACTGTGGGCAAATTGATAGCAAAACAAATCAAAAAAATTTTTGTTGATACGGATGCCTTAATTGAAGAAAAAGAGGGGTTGATAATCCCTGAAATCTTTGAGAAAAACGGCGAAGCATATTTTAGAAACCTTGAAACACAAGTAATCTCAAAAATAGGCAAAGAAAAAGGCCAAGTGATTTCCACCGGCGGTGGAGCAGTTTTAAGGTACGAAAACTACCTGAACTTAAAGCAAAATGGCTTTATCATTTTCCTGCAAAGGGATATTAAAAGTCTTGAATCAAAGGGACGACCGCTTTCCGCAGGTTTTGAGGCGATTGAAAAGCTTTATGAAAAGCGTCTGCCGCTTTATCATGCGTATTGCGATATGGAAATTGATTGTAATTGCACTCCTGAGATTGTGGCACAAAAAGTATTGCAGGCGTTTGTTGAAATAAATTCTTTCAATTTATGAAAGGGCATGAATTAAATTATGAAAATACTGGTTATTAATGGCCCGAACATCAATATGCTAGGTATAAGAGAAAAAAATATCTACGGTATCGTAACCTACGAAGATCTTTTAGCGTTTATCAGCAAAGTATGCGCTGAAAATGAAATTGAGGTTGAACTTTTCCAGTCCAACCACGAGGGCGCAATTGTTGATGCTATTCAAAACGCCTTGGGTAAAGCAGACGGAATTGTAATAAACCCTGCGGCATATACCCACTCGAGCATCGCAATTTTGGACGCTTTAAAAGCCGTTGCTATTCCGACGGTTGAAGTGCATCTTTCCAATATTGGCGAGCGGGAGGCTTTTCGGCATATTTCATATGCTGGTATGGCAGCTATAAAGACCTTTAAAGGGCTTGGCTTTGAAGGATATAAAGAGGCTTTGCTGTTTTTGAAATGCTATATTACTGGGGAAAATTAACTCCTACCGCCATCAGTATATTTGGTAAGTTTTCCTTGATAAAAATGACCGAAGTGATATGAGATTAACACTTAGGAACGCTGTTTTGGCGTTCCTAAAAATTTAACAATCAGTGCCGTTTTAAAAATAAAAACCAACCACTTATTTTGTATTGCTTTTTTTATTTAAGATGCTATTCTATAGATAACGGATTTTCAGAAATAAATATGAAAAGAGATGTTAAAAATGAAAGTATGCAAAAAGTTTATCGCAATTCTGCTGACTCTCGCAATTTTTATTTCGGCTATGAGTGTACAAACCTACGCCACCGGCATTACCGTCACCGAAAACATTTCGGAGCTGAATTTAACCGAGCTTGATGCGATAATTGCCGAGCTTGACGGTTTGGCAACACAGTGCCAAGGCAAGGGAATTAATTGCAGCTATGAAACGGTGAAGATAGCCGTACTCAAAAAGTATTCGCAGCTTCTTGCAGAGGATAAAGCAAGCAATTATACCGAGCAGCTGAGTTTCACTGTCGATTCGCTGAACAGACTGTATGAACAGGCGAAGGCAAACTTGCAGGGCTACCTGAACGGCAGTATAACACCGCTGAATTCACCGAAATATCTGACGAGTACAAGAAGAGTGGAAGGCGGCTCCATTTACGCCAACACAACGCAGGGCGAGCGCCCGGTTTACTTTGTCGGTTACGGCCATTTCGGCAGCGCGTCCAATGATATACCGGTGATGAACAACCTCGGTGCGAGCATTATTCAAAACGAAATCGGTCCGAGTGCCGTTATTGTGCCAAGAGGGCAGGGCAGCCATGCCGGGCTGACTGACGATGACCAGTTTGATATCAGCACCGCCGAGATAAACGCAAGAATTATCCCGATGCTGCAAAGGGCGCAGGATAACAATGTCTGTGTAAGTCTTCTGCTCTCACCGCACTATTTCCCCACCTTTCTTTATGCCATTTATCCCGATTTAAAGTTTGGCGAATCAGGTGGATTTTTGGGTTATCAAATCAATCATCCGGTCGCTAAAAGGGTAATTGAAGTTTATCTGCGCACCATTATACCGCTCATCAAGAACTACAGTTCACTTTTTGATGTCTGCCTGACGAACGAGCCTGTTTATGAAAGCTCAAAATCCGCCTATGATTTTCCGCAATGGCAAACATACTTAAAGGGCAAATACGCGAGCGTTTCGGACCTTAATCAAAAACTCGGCACCGCTTTCGGCAGTTTTGAAGAAGTACAGATGCCGCCCGACACCGAACGTTCCGCTTTGGCCAATGTGTGGGTGCTGTTTAACAATGAGCTTTTTTCCGGCTGGCACAAATGGATGACGGGTATAATAAAGGAAAACGCGCCGAATCTCCCGGTGGAAGCAAAAATTATGAGTTATATGTCATATGCCGAAACTTCCGCATGGCGTGGCACAAGTTACGAGCAATTTGCGGAGTTTTGCGATTTCAACGGGCATGACACATGGTCAAGCGTGGACAGCGGCAGTCATTTCGAGATGTTTTATAAAACGGCCTGGTATGATTTTATCGGTGATGTGAAGAATGCACCGATTATTAACTCGGAGGACCACATCATCGGTGACAGGTCCCAGTATTACACCGATGCGGAAAACAAGTTGCTGACTTCATTTGTCGGCGCGGATATGTGGCAGGGCGCAATTCACGGCAGAGATGCGAACACTATTTGGGTATGGGAGCGTTCTTTCGATGACGCGAGCGATTTCAACGGCAGCATAATGGCCCGCCCCGAATGCATCGATTCTGTCGGTGAAGCGGCGCTTGACTTGAACAGATTGTCATTTGAAGTGCAGGCGTTTGATAAAACGAAGGAAGATGTCGCGATTCTTTTTGCCGATACATCAAGGGTGTATGACGCCTGGTATACTAATTCAGTTTTATTAGCGGTTAAAGGCGCGGCCTGTGCCGGCAAAAGTGTGAAATTTGTTACGGAAAACACAATCGGCAGTTTAACGAACGACTGCCTGTTGATTATACCCAATTGCGCCGCTGTAAAGGCAAAAACCTTGTCAGCTATAAACAACTATGCAAAGGCCGGCAACAAGGTCCTGCTGCTCAGCAAATGTATGGATAAAGACGAATTCGGCAAGCAGCAGGATGCGAAGCTTCTGCAAGAGACATACAGAAACTGCACAGTATACGGTACCAACTTAATTTGGTCTTTGGTTGAACCGATAGCCAATATTTTCAAGCTGTTCGGCATGGATATCTCAAAAGGTATTTTTGACTTTTTGTCGCACAACAGAAATGTTTTAACACTGCTTTTTGCACCGCCGTTTGTTGTCCTAACCCCGATGGCAATGAGAAACAAGATTCTGCAAATGAGCCCCAATGATGTGAAGTTTGTCACCGGCCTTTTAAATAGAACAGTTATGGGTGTGGAATGGCGTGTAACCGAGTATAACGGCAAACTTTTGGTGAATGTCTGCAACTATTCTGATAAGGAAATCACAAATGTCTCGCTCGTTTACAAAGGCAAAACGTTGGGAAAATTGGATGAACTTATCGGTGAAAAACAAGTGAAAGACAACTTTACCCTGGCACCTTACGAGCCGATGCTTTTCAGCATTGTAAAGTAAAATATCGTGAAAAATCACGCGGTCAATTTGTAACGGTTGGCCGCTTGATTTTTTGTTTAAACAAGGCAGGCAAATCACTGATTTTATTGACATAAACCGTTGGTAAGTCTATAATTTTAAATAATATTAAAAACCTGATTGATACAAAGAAAACATTTCCAAAACCGGAAAGGAATCATCATTATCATGTTAAATGTAGTATTGCTGGGTTTGGTAAGCTTTTTTTCGGATGTAAGCAGTGAAATGGTTTATCCGATTATCCCGTTGTATCTGGTAAATGTTTTCGGCGCAACGCCTGCAATGGTAGGCATTATCGAGGGCATAGCCGAAAGTCTCGCAAGTATTTTAAAGGTGTTCAGCGGACATATTGCCGACAAATACCGGCATAAAAAACCGCTGGCGTTTATCGGCTATTCCGGCGGTTTGTTCTATAAAGCCGCGCTGGTTTTTGCAACATCATGGGTTGGAATTCTGGGCGCGAGAGTTATTGACCGTTTGGGTAAAGGGATCAGAACCGCTCCGAGGGATGTTTTAATATGCGAAAGCGCGCCGAAAGACAATTTGGGGAAATCTTTCGGGCTGCACAAAGCGTTGGATATGGCAGGTTCTGCCCTTGGCATTCTCATTTCGTTTTTCCTTGTCAATTTCAGCAAAGGCGATTTTAATTATAAAAGGCTCTTTATCATTTCGGCTATTCCGGCATTTATCGGATTGATTTTATTGAGCTCCGTAAAAGAGAAAAAACTGCCGCGCTGCGAAATAGAAAGAGAAAACTTTTTTAAAAACTTCAAAAAGCTGGACATACGGTTAAAGCTGTTTCTGTTTATAGCTTTTTTGTTTACACTTGGCAATTCATCAAACGCTTTTTTGCTGCTGCGCGCGCAAAACAAGGGTTTCAGCGAGTCCGGCGTCATTTTGCTTTATTTCATTTACAATGTTTCCGCTTCCTTGTTTGCCATGCCTTTGGGCAAGCTTTCGGATAAAATCGGCCGGAAGAGGCTGCTGGTTTTGGCTTATGTGGTATTCGCGTTTGTTTACTTCGGTTTTGCCGTCGCACCGAACAAGGCATCTATTGTTGTACTGTTCTTTATTTACGGTATTTACACCGCGATGAACTCGGGTGCCGAAAGGGCATTTATTGCCGAAATATCTCCAAAGGAACTGAAAGGCACCATGCTGGGGCTTGATTCCTCGCTTGTCGGTATCGCGTTATTGCCTGCTTCCACGATTGCGGGTTTCCTTTTTGTTGTCAGCCCCGCTGCGCCGTTCTTCTTCGGCGGTTCTCTGGCGCTGGCTGCCGCAATCGGTTTGAATTTCGCGATGAAAAAACCGGATGTAGGGAACGCATTGCATGCGTTCCGCGAGACACCATAAAGACCTTTTCGGAACGCATGCAATGCGTTCCCTACAAAATTCATCGCATCATTTGGAGGGTTAACATGAACGAAATCACCTTAAACGCTAAGAGCATATTGAAAGCAATAGCAAAGGACGGAAAAATAGAAATATTCTGTATTACGTCAGGCGCCGAAACGGAACCTGCTTTGCTTGCGGAAATTTTGGATGTAACCTGCACAAGACCCTATCTTTTTAAGGGTAAGGGTGAATCCCTCCGGCTTTTCTATACCGCTGTGCATTGTGCGGATGAAGATACCGAGCAGCCGATGTTCGCCTATGCGCCGAAAGGCAGTTACAGTGAAAGCTATATTAATTGGGCCATGAAAGATGCCATTTATACGCGTTTGGGCGGCAGTTTCACCGATGCAAGAGAGAGCGCCGGTGTCAACGAAGCGGAAGATACCTTTGCGCCCGAGCTTTGCAAAAGATATGAGGCGATTGGCAAGGCTCTTGCAGAAAAACCTGACTTTTCACAGGAGACCTTCAATTTATTTGTTGAAGAGAAGCGATCGCTCGCACTCGGCAAGCTTTACGGGGTTAAGATAAGCGGAAACAATTACCCGCTTGCAAGACGCACCGGGTTTGCCTTAAGAGGCGCGCCGCTTGAAATAATCATTGACGGTAGCAACGCTTTGGTTTTGCCTATATATTCCAACATTTTCTCCTGCGCGCTGCTTGTGTATTCGTTTGACAACGGTGAAAATTTTGACAGCCGCGATTATTTAATCTGTTCGCTCAATGATGATGACGAATTTATTCTGAGCGAAAAAGCCGGAACAATCAGTTTGGATATAAAAACACAGGACGGTACCTTTCCCGCCGGCAAAACCGCGGATTTGGGCAGGACATGGGAAGTGCTGTATGACAGTTCCCGGTTTGTCTTGCACACAGGCACAGGCGAAGCGTTGAAACCCGAACCGAATTGGAGAAAACAATACAAAATAAAGCTGCTTTCAAAGCCCGCGCCGGTTAAGTTCTTCAGGCTTGCTAAGACGCTGGCGCACAATGAAAGGATTTTTGATTTTTCAAAGAAAAAGACAGCCGATACACCTGCCGAGACGTATGCACCCGTGAAAATCAACGGACTCGACGGTTACAGCGTACCGGTTATTGAGGATATTTTCCCGGTTATCAAAGAGCATGCGCACGGTTCGGGCATCGTTTGCCTTCACAACGGCGAGCTGCTCAGCGTGTGGTTTCAGTCCGACGGCGAACGCAAAGGAAATGACGGCAGAATATTGGCGGCGAGGAAGCCGGCCGGCGGCGAATGGCAGGAGACTTTTGTCATTGCCGATGTGGCGGGTATGGCGGACTGCAACCCTATAATTTATGTAGACAGCGGCGAGAACCTTTGGCTGTGCTGGTACCCTGTGCTGGCAAACTGCTGGGAAAGCTCTCAGCCGAAATATTTCCGCGCGAAAAAGGGTTGCTATGAATACGCAAACGGTTATGCCGGCAAACCGGAATGGGAAAAGTTCGGCATACTGAACCCTTCAAGGGTTCATGAATTGCAGGGTAGGGCGACGGGTTTTGAACAGGGAGCATATGTTTACGGCGAAGTGAACGGCGAATGCCGCTATATAACCGCGGAGCAGTTCGCAAAAAATCCGCTGAATGAGAGAGAATATGTAAAAATTGAGGATAGATATATCACAGACAGCTTTGTGACAGCGCTTCGCAACTCTATGTGGGATACGGTGAAATTCATCAGGACCGAAAATCCGTATCCCGGTCTCTCGCCGGCATTTGAATTTTATATCTGGTGGGAAGCGGAACGGGTTTGCAGAGTTGCCGCCGGAATGAACAGCAGTTACAAAAAGTGGCGTCCGATAACGCGTTCCCTTGGCTGGCAGACAAAAAACAAACCGATAGAATTTGAATATCAGGGAAAAACCCGTTTGCTGATACCGCTTTATTCGGACGGCCTGCATTGCGCGCTGACCGCTTACACCGATGACGGCGGCGAAATCTGGGGTTACGGGCTGCCGTTCGGTTCAACAGCGCCGGAACAGGCAGCGAGCGTTGTGTTGAAAAACGGCACGCTGCGTTCCTACTTCAGAAACGGCGAACCCACAGGGCGCATTATATACTATGAATCATCCGACGGCGGGAAAAACTTCGGGAACATGCATATCGAGCAGGCGCTTCGCCATGAAGGCGGGTTTGATGTGGTCAAGCTGAAAAGCGGTGTTTGGGTCATATCAATTACGGAACCCTATGTCGCAAAAGGCATCAAAGGCCACAACCGCTCGCAGTTGAATATTGCCGTTTCAAAGGATGAGGGCAACACATGGACCAAGACGCCGCTTGAAATTGACAGCAACGGCCGCAAATCGTTCCACTATTCGGCAATCACCGAAGGTCCGGACGGAAATATTTATGTTTCGTACAGCCATGATGATGAAAAAGGCATGAATAATATCCGGTGTGCGACGATAAAACAAAATTAGAAGCTAACGAAAATCATATCCGGTTATTAACGAAAGGAATGGAAACAAAATGAAAAAGGTACTGCTTAAGTGTTTGTCTGTTACGTTGGTTCTTGCGCTGCTCTGTCCGATTTTAGGGGTCGTATCTTTCGCTGAATCCGCGGAACCGCTTACGGTCAATGTCATTGCGGATGCCCACTTCCGCCCGCTGTCGGCTATTCCCGATGTCAGTACAGTGCAGTCCATGCCGGAAAGTCCGATGTATTCCCATGCACTCTACAATGCCCAGCTCTATGCCGAGTCCGAGGCTATCCTCGCAAAATTCCTTGAAAATGCGGCAAGCAGCAGTTCGTCTGTTGTTCTGATTGCGGGTGATTTGGTGGACGGTGCGTCAAAAGCGGCGCACATTGAATTTGCGCAAAGGCTGGCCGCTTTTGAAAACAGCACAGGAAAAAGAGTTTTTGTCATCAACGGCAACAACGACATAACGCTTAATAATCCGGGCTGCGCTTCAAACACCGACTTTGCCGAAATCTACGCAAATTTCGGTTACAACGAAGCATTGAACCGTGACCCATCTTCACTTTCTTACACAGTTGACCTTGATAATAATTACAGGCTTTTGGCAATCGATTCCTGTAAATACGGCGAGAGCCCAGGCGTTATCACTCCGGCTGTTTTGCAATGGATAAGAGACCAGGCGCAAGTCGCAAAAACAGACAACAAGCACCTTGTGGCAATGATGCACCACGCCCTGCTGAGGCATTACGGTGGCTTTGGGGATATTCTTCTCGACAAGGCTCTGAATGATGACAGAATCGATAATGCAGACGCTGTTTGGGGAGAACTGGCGGACCTTGGCATTCAGTATATTTTTACCGGACATATGCATGCGAACAGCATTACAAAGGATACCTCTAAAAACGGCAACGAAATATATGATGTTGAAACAAACTGCCTGGTGAACTACCCCTGCTCTTACAGAACGGTCACTTTCAGCAGCGCAAACGTTGACATAAAAACCCAAACCATCGGCAGCATTGATGTCAGCAAACTGCAGACCGGTTACACACCGCAGCAGCTGGCTTTAATCGAAACAAATTTCAGGCAGTACGCCTACGGCTATATAGCCGCGTCAGCCCGATATATGCTTAAACTATACCTCGTCTATCCGCAGAACGCCATTAACCGTTTGGGGCTGGCAAGTGACAGCGAGCTTGCAAAACTCCTTACAGCGCTTCTGCCGGATGTTTATGATTGCATTACCATGCCGCTTTACAAAACGGCTGAAACCAATGGCGCATCCATCGAAGAGATTGCGGCCGTCAGCGGTTACAAATTGCCCGCAAGCAGCTACAAAAGCTTCTTGGAGGTGCTGAATGTCATCATCGGCAATTATACCTGCGGTGACGCAAACATGCCCGGCAGTTCCGTGGAAGTGCGCTTGCTGCTTGACTGCATTAAAGCAGTTTTGGTTTATGCCCTTGGCAATAACGCCAAAATGATTACGCCGGAAGTTGTAAAAGAAATCATAGCGTTAACAGGCATTGATTTAGGCACTAATGCCAGTGAGCAAAAATCCGGTTTGGGAAGCCTGCTGTTCAGGCAAAATCTGGTCAACAGGTTGGTGAAAAGCATTGCGATCCCGTTCCTTGAAGGTGTGACAAAGGATGCTTTTAAACCCGGCGACGTCAATGTCACTCTTCCGGCATATGGGGTCATTTCGATGACACCGCAGTCATTTTTCGTGATGCTTTTTGAAAAGCTGCAAGGCTTCTTTGAAAAGTTGATGAAAATGTTTCGTACATTTATTTTGAATTAGTTATATTGGTTTTATATCATATTAACAAAATATGGGGGAAGCCGTCATGGATATTTCCGGTATCAGTAAAATGAGCAGCAGCAATGTTGTAAGTGTTAATCCAAACCAGCTCGAAATTTATGCTGACAGCATCACCTTGAAAAACCTGGCGACAGGCGACAAAGCCCGCGAGGATATTCGGGATGAAGGTGCGCTAAAGCGGCATCAGGCGGCTGTAAAAGCTTCTTTTGAACGGGCAATTTGCGGTTTACCCAAACCGGGCAAGGTGAATGTCAGTATAACCAAAACTTTCACCACCGGCAATCTAGTTTGCGAATCGCTGGTGTTGGAAACGCTGCCGGGCTATTTTGCAACCGCGAATGTTTACAAGCCGACGGATAGTAAAGGTGAATTGCCGGCTGTGCTGATGGTGTGCGGCCATTCCGCTGAAGGCAGGATGGAAACGGTCTACCAGCGTGTGCAGCGGACGATTGCGTCCGCCGGATTTGTCGTGATGGGTCTGGACCCCATCGGCCAGGGCGAGCGTTACAGCTATCTGGAGGATGGACGGAAAACACCTTGCATTCCGCCTTGCACAAAGGAACACGATTACGCGGGCATTCAATGCCTTTTGGCAGGCATCACCGTCACACGCTATTTTGTACATGACGGCATCTGCGCGCTCGATTACCTTGCTGCCCGCGACGATGTGGATGCCGCCAAAATAGGCGTGACAGGTTCCAGCGGCGGAGGGACACAAACATCCATGCTGATGATGGCCGCGCCGGAAAAAATTGCCGCGGCCGCTCCCGGTACTTTTATAACAGATCGCAAAGCTATTTTATATAGCAGGCAGGCGCAAGACGCAGAGCAAATCTGGCCCGGTATGGTAAAAGACGGATTTGATCATGTGGATGCATTTGCTTGTATGGCGCCGAAACCGGTTATGCTGCTCGCAGTCGATTCTGATTTTTTCCCATTGGAAGGCAGTAACCGGACGATGGAAAAAGCGAAAAAACTTTGGGCACTGTCCGGCAATGAGGACAAGCTGGAAATCTGTACAGATGCATCAGGGCATGCATATACCTTCATGCTGGCGAATGCAGCAGCCGACTTTTTCTCCCGTGCGCTCAAAGGTGTGCCATGCAAACCCATTAAGATGATGGAAACGCTTAGCGAAGAAAAGCTATACGCAACTAAAACGGGACAAGTCGTCACATCCCTAAATTCCCGTATTATCCACGACTTTGTTCTGGACGAACTGCGTGAATCGGACAGCCAAAATTCAAAGCTTAATGTTGAAGTTCGCTGTCAAAAGGCGAAAGCCTTTGTCAGAACACAGGTTGAAAATGCCGAGCCGTATCCGCTTTATATTAAGAGAAAATATTCGATTAAAGACGGAGAGCTCGACGCTTATAATTTGGATTTGCAGCCCTTTACATGGTTCCAACAGGAGGGCATTTACAACTTTGGCATTTACTTCAATAAGTTTTCTGAAAAGCCGCGCAAAACAGTTGTCGCCATCTGGGACGGCGGTACTACGCTGCTGCATAAGCATCTCGACGAAGTGATGGATTTGTGTGAACAAGGTTACGGGGTGTTTGTGGTTGATTTAACAGGCACCGGCACGGTCAGCGACGGTCTTTATAATCCCGGTCAGCCCGATTTTTATTATACACGGATGATCACCTTCTGCAACAACCTGCTTGTCAACGGTGATAATTTACCGGCTATGCGTGTGCGCGGGCTTTTAAGAGCTGTTGATGTGGCAGAAAACATCGCCGGCAAAGGGTCGGAGATCAGCGTTTTAACTCTTGGCGCTTTTAATCTTTACGGTTTAATGGCAAAACTGATAGATGCCCGCATTCATCATGTTGACGAGCGGACACCATTAGACAGTATCAGAAAGTTTGCTGTGCAGAAGTACTATAACCATAACAATATTTTTGCTGTTTTGATGCCCGGGATGCTGCGGGAATTTGATGTGGATGACTTGAGAAAGTTTGTGGAATAGGGATTCGCCTGATTTGTCGGATCTGGTGCTTGCAATGCTTACAAACGGGATATTGATCAACAAAAAGAAGATTAGGAGCCGAAAACGATGAAAAAAATGTTCAAAAAAACCGGGTTTGACATCATTATTCAGGCCGGACAGTCCAACAGTGAGGGCTGCGGCGTGGGCAGCGTCACCGAGCCTTTTGTGCCAAGTGATGATATTTGGTATCTAAACAACAATCTAAAAATCACAAAAGCAACAGAACTGGGCAAAAAAAGAGAGCCGGTCGGCAATTTTTCGCTGTCGTTTGCCGCGGCATATATAAAAAAGGGGTTGCTGCAGCCCGGCAGGAAGGTTTTAATCCTACGGACGGCAGTCGGCGGCACAGGCTTTTTGGATAAACGCTGGGGTATGAAGGACGATTTGTTTTTAAAGATGATGGAAATGATTGATACGGCGTTAAAACTCAACCCGGACAATAAACTGGTCGCTCTTTTATGGCATCAAGGCGAAACAGACGCAATTTTAAACGCAAGCGAACAAGGGCATTTTGATAATCTTTCCGGGCTTGTTACCGCTGTAAGAAGTACCTTTTGCTGTGATGAGCTTCCGTTTATCGCGGGTGATTTTGTACAGCATTGGGAAATGGACAACCTTGTTATTTGCGAGCCTGTAATTGCGGCGATAAAAAGGGTCTGCCAAAGCGCCGGGCATGCGAAATTTGTGGAAACGGGGGATCTACAGTCCAACGACCAAAAGACAGGCAACAAAGACACCATCCATTTTTGCAGGCAGGCGGTATATGAACTCGGGGAAAGGTACTTTGAGGAATTCTGTGATGTGACACAATAGCATAAAAATAAGATAACGCCCGCCAAAGATTTTCTCTTCGGCGGGCGTAAAGTTTCTGTTTGCGGTATTTTAATGGTGAAACAGCCGAATGCCCGTCAATGCCATGGCGATATTATATTTGTCGCAGGTTTCGATGACATGGTCATCCCGGATGGAGCCGCCGGCCTGAACCACATAAGCAACGCCGCTTTTTCTTGCCCTTTCGATATTGTCGCCAAACGGGAAAAACGCATCGGAACCCAAAGAGACTCCTTTCAGGTTCTTCAGCCATTCCAGCTTTTCCTCTCTTGTGAAAGGTTCCGGCTTTTCGGTAAAAATATCTTCCCAAACACCGTCCGCCAACAACTCCAGACAATCATCTGAAATGTATTGGTCGATACAATTATCCCTGTCAACTCTTTTATAGTCCGTCTTGAAGGGAAGATTTAACACTTTCGGGTGCTGCCTTAAAAACCAGATATCGGCTTTGTTCCCTGCCAGTCTTGTGCAATGGATTCTGGACTGCTGCCCGGCGCCGATGCCGATGGCCTGTCCGTTCTTCACATAACATACGGAATTTGACTGGGTATATTTAAGGGTAATCAAGGATATGATTAAATCTCTCCGCGCGTCGGCGGGGATAGTTTTATTTTTGGTCGGCATGTTGATAAAAACATCGCCCGTAAATTTGATTTCATTTCGCTTTTGCTCAAAAGTAATACCATAGACATCTTTTGTTTCTATTTCGGCCGGTAAATAATCCGGGTCGATTTGAATCACAACATAAGTGCCTTTGCGCTTGCTTTTCAAAATTTCCAGCGCTTTTTCGGTGTAAGACGGGGCGATAATACCGTCTGAAACTTCCTTTGCCAAAACAGCTGCTGTCTGCTCGTCACATTCGTCCGACAAAGCGGCAAAATCACCGTAGGAGGACATTCTGTCCGCGCCTCTTGCCCTGATATAGGCGGTTGCGATGTCGGAAAGTTCAAAATCCTCCGCGAAATAAGCTTTCTTTAAAGTGTCCGTCAACGGTACGGCGATGGCGGCTCCGGCAGGGCTTACATGCTTAAAAGATGCCGCTGCGGCAAGGCATGTGGCCTCTTTCAGCTCTTTGGCCAACTGCCAGCTGTTAAAGGCATCCATCAGGTTAATGTACCCCGGATTACCGTTTAAAACAGTGATTGGCAACTCACCGTTCTTTGCATAAATTCTTGCCGGTTTTTGGTTGGGATTGCATCCGTATTTTAACAGTAACTCTTTCATATGAAATCTCCTTACATATAATAAAAGAACCCACTACCCGGGCTCTTGCCCAGACGGTCGGCTCATTACGGTTATACTCCATGTGGTTCATCCCACTTCCGTCAGTCATATAACTGAATATTATAATATCATAAAGATATATGTTTTTCAAGGCAATTTTTATATTAAAACTCATATTAGATAGAAACAACCGCCAAAGCAATCCATATCTAACCTACCTCTCAGTCACTCCGTGACAGCTCTCCTACCATAGGAGAGCCAAGAACGGAAAATCTTCTTGCCTCGCCTTGGTAAGGAGAGGTGGCAGGCGGAGCCTGACGGAGAGGACGTTATGGTGCCTACTTTCGGCTCATACTGACGATCCAAGCTGTCATTCGCAGATGCCTGAGTGAGAGAACTCTCATCTATTTATGTTAAATATTATATTGCAAAAACTATTTATTGTGGTATTATTGTATTTAGATAATTATGTTGATTCAAGAAGTACAATTGAATTTGTTTTAGGCTAAGATTATAAATATAAACGAGGTGTGGTTACATTGAGTAAATCGGAGACAAAAAGCTGTATATTAAATATGAATGTATATAATTTAAAACCATTACTACTTGCGAACATAACTTCAAATAATAGATTTGCATTTCAACAGATTACAACAGAAAGCAATGGCTTTATAATTTTTCTAAATTCAAAAATGAGTATGAGTTCTTCTGGAGAAAAAATAACTGTAATCTTAGAAATGTTAAATGAAACGCAAAGCACTGTTACCATTAAATCTGAACTTAAATCAAAATTACAGCAGTTTGACTCGGGAATTAATAACAAAAATATTGATCAATTATTTTCTATAATGCAAAACGCTCAAGCGAATACTATACCTTTGCAAGAAAATGTTTCATTAGCAGAAAAATATTTGGATAGTAGTAAACATATAACGACTTTTCAAAAAAGCTCTCGTTTATTGAAAAGCATTAAATGTATCTACTATGGAGGTCATGAAAAATTAAACAAAGAGTGTAGTGGGGTAGTTTATGTTTATTCAGATCGCTTGGAATTTTATGTATTTAAAAAACAATTTGAAATTCCAATAGGGGCAATTATTGATTGCGAAATTATTTCACAGGAACAAATAACCCAAAGAGTAACTGCAACAAGAATGGTCGCATTAGGGGTTTTTTCTCTTGCGACACCAAAAAAGCTGAAAAATATTACAAATTTTTTAACCGTGAAATACGAAGAACTGGGAGTACAGAGTATGCTTATTTTTAGAGGAGATGATACCTTTTCCTTTTCTACTGCGAGCGATCAAATGATTAATTTGCATAGTGCAATACTCAAAGCAAGAAAAGAATTATATTTATCTAAATAGCTAAATAACACCCACTAAGCATAACGCTTAGCGGGTGTCCTATATTCATTTTTAGAAGCAATCAAAATCTATTCCTTCACTATTTGCACATATCGCTCCGCAACATAATCTAAAACAAACTGTGACTTAACCTTCATATGGAGTTTTAATAAAACATGGCGGATTGTCTTTACAGTCAGCACCGGGATATAACATTTATAATCACTGTTTTCCGCCAAAAGCTCATTAAACAGCCGGATAAGCATATCGTTTTGAGGTTTGGTATTCTTTGGGTATCCTCTTGCAATGAGTGCCATGTTGTTATCGTAGTTCGGCGCAAGCCCGATTAACTTGCCTGTATTGACATCGCGAAGCAAGCCAAAGTTATTGGTGTGGCGGTCCGGATTGGCAACGATTGTATCAAGGAATATCATTTTTATGTAATCGGGTATGGCATCAGGGCAGAGCGTTTGAAGGGCTGCAACCACATCACTGTAGTTCTCATTGCCACCCATAAATGTTGATGCCGGCTCTAAATTAACACTTGCGCCGTTCGTGAAATCCTTTGTTTTTACATAGCCTTCACCACGCTGATATTCAGCCATGTTCATGCCAAGAGCCTTCCCGAGTTCACACACAAACAGCTCTGAAAATTGCTCGTTATGGTTTGCTTTTTTAAACATCCACCATTTTCCGTCATTCAGCTTCCAACACTTTTCGAAGCTTCCAATGTTCGTTAGTTCCGGTGTTTTCGAATGCTTACTGTTTGCGGCTCGATTAAAGCTGTCGTATGTTCCGCGAAGCGCAAGGTTTGAAAAATAATCGTTATCAAATTTTACATCCTTATAAGTGAGTTCGCTGTCAAGTGGCTTAATCCAATAGGTGTCGGTCACGGTTGCAGCATTTACCTGCATAACGGTGCTGACATCATCCTTTTCGGTAAGATGAAGCGCTTTTTTAAGCAGACGAGAATTGGCGCGGTGCGTATCGATTGCCCTGGTTTCAAGCCAAGCATCAGCGTTTGCGAACTTTTTCAAATATAGGGGTAATAAAGCATCGTTCATAATTGTAAGCTTATTTTGCACCCATTTTGCAACAGGGATGTCACAGCTCATAATATAATAATCCATAACTCACCCTCCTCGTTCACTTGACGATGGTTATATTATAATGGAATTTAACACAACATGCAACGGTATAAACAAAAGAAAAAATCAACCTGTCAAAAAGTTTGTCGTACAGGTTGGCGAGAAAGTCTCATCGGGGGACAAGTAAAACGCAGATTACGAAACCAGACGAAATCTGACTATAATGATGTATAAAGCTAATCACAAATATTCAGTCAGGGGTATCAATTCATAACTTGATATTTGGATTGAGAACCGTGCTACAGGCTTTACATTTATTATGAAGGATGGTGATGATATGATCTCGTTCCTTACGTTATTAGCCGGTGTGATGGGTGCAGGATTTACTTTTCAGGGCATGATTACAGTTCTGCAAGCAATATTTATGGCTTTAACAGGGCATGCGTAAATTTGTTTATTTGCACCTTTTATCAAAAAATCCTGCAATTATCATCTTAAACAAAACCACTTCAAATTGCCAAAAACCTTATGTTTATTAAAATAGACAACCGCCAAGTGCATAACACGCTTAGCGGTTGTTTTTTATTATACTCTGACGCCATATATGGCGTCCCTACGAGGGAAAGTGAGTGTAAAGTATATATACTTTACAATATTTTCATCGCGTTCAAAAGCCCGCCCGCATCAATTATCCCCTGTAAAAAATCGGGGAATGGCGGGAATGTGCTTGTGACGCCTTTGGTGAGGTTTGTTATCTTGCCTTCGGTGAGGTCAATCTCCAGTTCGTCGCCGTTTTCAATGACAGCGTCGGTTTCGATAATCGGTAAACCGGTATTAATAGCATTGCGGTAGAAAATTCTGGCAAAGCTCTTGGCAACGACGCAGGAAATGCCGGCATATTTAATGGCTATCGGTGCGTGTTCCCTGGATGAGCCGCAACCAAAGTTGCTGTCGGCAACGATCATATCGCCCGGCTTTATTTTTTTCGCAAAATCCGCGTCAATATCTTCCATGCAGTGCGCGGCGAGCTCCTTCGGGTCGGAGGTGTTTAAATATCTGGCGGGGATGATGACATCGGTGTCAACATTGTCGCCGTATTTGATTGCTGTTCCTCTTAAAATCATTTTTATCAACCTCCTATATTTTCCGGTGAAGCGATTTTGCCGGCCAGCGCCGATGCGGCTGCGACGGCGGGGCTTGCCAAATAAACTTCGCTGCCCGGGTCGCCCATTCTGCCGACAAAGTTGCGGTTTGTGGTGGCAACACAGCGTTCGCCTTTTGCCAAAATACCCATGTGTCCGCCGAGGCAGGGTCCGCAGGTGGGTGCGGAAACAACACAGCCGGAATTGATGAATATTTCAAGAAGCCCGAGCTTCATCGCATCAAGATAAATCTTTTGCGTCGCGGGGATAATCAGCACACGCACACCCTTGGCAACATGTTTGCCCTTGAGGATTTCAGCGGCTGTTATAAAGTCCGAAAGGCGACCGTTGGTGCAGGAACCAATAACCACTTGGTCTATGACGACATCGCCGATTTCATCAAATGTTTTAACATTTTCCGGCAGATGCGGGAATGCGACGGACGGCTTGATGCTCGCAAGGTCAATTTCCATCACATAGTCATATGCTGCGTCAGCGTCAGCAAAATATGCCTTCGGCGGTTTTGCGCCGGCTGCGGTCAAAAATGCAATTGTCTGCTCGTCAACCGGGAAAATGCCGTTTTTAGCGCCCGCTTCAATCGCCATGTTGCAAATGCACAGGCGGTCGTCAACGGTCAGGTTAGCGACGCCGTCGCCGGAAAACTCCATGGATTTATAAAGTGCGCCGTCCACGCCGATTTTGCCGATGATGTGCAAAATAACATCTTTGCCGGAAACCCATTTGGAGGGTTTGCCGTGCAGTACAAAAGATATTGCGGAAGGTACGCGAAGCCATGCTTTGCCGTATGCCATGCCGACGGCCATATCCGTGGAGCCGACACCTGTTGAAAAAGCGCCGAGGGCACCATAGGTGCAAGTATGGCTGTCTGCGCCGATTATTAAATCGCCTGCCGTTACCATGCCTCTTTCTGGGAGAAGAGCATGTTCAACGCCGACTTCACCGGTATCAAAAAAGTTGACAATTGACTTTTCTGCGGCGAATTCACGCACCATTTTACATTGTTCGGCTGCCTTAATATCTTTGTTGGGTGTGAAATGGTCCATTACCAAAGCAACACGTTCACAGTCAAAAATGCAGTCGCAGCCGGCTTTGCGGTATTCGTTTATCGCGACGGGGGCGGTGATATCGTTGGCTAAAACCAGATCAAGGTTAGCCATGATCATATCGCCTGCCGCTACGCTTTCCCTGCCGCAGTGCGCGGCCAGTATTTTTTGTGTCGCAGTCATACTCATAAGGTCTTCTCTTCTTTCTTGTTCAAAATATATTCAATGGAATCCACCAATGCCTGCCAGCTTGCGGCAATTATATCGGTCGAAACGCCTACGGTTGTCCAAGTCAAAGCGCCATCGGTGCTTTCAATCAGAACCCGAACCTTCGCGGCCGATGCCTGCTCGGCGGTTAAAACACGCACTTTGTAGTCGGTTAAATGTATTTTTGCAAGTTCGGGATAAAATACATTTAAGGCTTTTCTAAGCGCTGTGTCAAGCGCGTTAACAGGGCCGTTGCCCATGGCAGCGGATGTTTCCATTTTTCCGTTTACTTCAATGCTGAGCATTGCAGAAGCACTCTTGTCACCATCAGGTGACGGGAATTCGCCGCTTGTGCGGTACATGCAAAGCTTAAAATGGGGATGATACCTGCCCAAAACGCTCAGCACCATCAACTCAAAGCTGGCGTCAGCTGATTCAAACTGATAACCCTCATGCTCGAGTTCTTTCAAACGGCTGACAATGTCCGCAGTTTCGGGCGAGTTTTTGTCAAGCTCCGGTGCCAGTGAAGCGAGCTTTGCCAAAACGGTTGTTCTGCCGGAAACCTCGCTCATTAAGAACCGGCGGGTATTGCCGACTGCCGAAGGGTCGATATGTTCGAAAGATTGTGAAAGTTTGCTGACACCGTCAATGTGCATGCCGCCCTTATGCGCGAAGGCGCTGGCGCCAACATACGGTTTGTTGTTCGGCAAAACAAGGTTCGAAATCTCCGTTAATTTTATAACCGTTTCGGAAAGCATCGAAAGGTCGTTTGCAACACACTCATAACCGTGCTTAAGCTGAAGGTTTGGAATGACAATACTTAGGTCGGCATTTCCGCACCGCTCGCCTATACCGGTAAAGGTGCCTTGCACATGAACGGCTCCGGCTTCAACCGCGAGCATCGAAGATGCTACAGCGCAGCCGATATCGTTGTGGCAATGGATGCCGATGCGAATACCCGGGAACAGGTTAACAACTTCTTTGGTTGCGTCTCTTACAGCTATGGGGGAAGCGCCGCCGTTTGTGTCGCAAAGGCAAAGCACATCTGCGCCCGACTCGGCGGCAGCTTTAAGCACTTCCATCGCGTAATCCGGGTTGGCGTTTCGGCCGTCAAAATAATGTTCGGCGTCAAAGATAACCTCTTTGCCATTCGCTTTGAAAAAAGCGATGGTTTCGCTGACAAGAAGAAGGTTTTCTTCGAGCGTTACATTCAGAATTTTGTGCACATGCAAATCCCAGGATTTACCGAATATCGCGACCGAATCCGTGCCGGCGTTGAGGAGTGAAAGGATGTTGGGGTCATCCTCTACGGCGGTGCTTTTCCGGTGTGTGCTGCCAAAGGCGCACAGCTTCGCGGTTTTCAGCTTCAGGTGCGTGGCTTGCTCAAAAAATTCAATGTCCTTTGGGTTTGAGCCGGGGTTGCCCGCCTCTATATAAGCCACACCGAAATCATCAAGCGTTTTGACGATGTTCAGCTTGTCGCTTACCGAAAAGGATATACCCTCGCTTTGTGCTCCGTCGCGCAGGGTGCTGTCGAAGATTTCTATCTTCATTATGTAAGACCTCCAAAGTTCCTAATTATGGCTCCCTCTTGAGGGAGCTGGCGCCGAAAGGCGACTGAAGGAGAGTTCTTGCCATCAAATCCATAAATGCATATAGCTGCGGATATCTCCCTCCGTCACGGCTGCGCATGGCGATTTTTCAAATCGCCTTTCCATCATCCCTCGAGAGGGAGGCAAAAATCGTTAATCTTTTAATACAGCGCCGCTGTCTGCCGAGCAAACCATAGCTGCATAACGCTTTAAATAACCGCTGAGCGCCGGCCTGCTCACAGGCACAAAGCTCTTTTTGCGTGCTTCTATCTCCGCTTCGGAGACATCTAAATGAATCATTCTATTCGGAATATCAATGCTGATAAGGTCGCCCTCTTTAACAAAAGCGATCAATCCGCCGCTTATTGCTTCCGGTGATATGTGCCCGATAGCGGCGCCTCTTGTTGCACCCGAAAAGCGGCCGTCTGTAATTAAAGCAACATGTTCATCTAAACCCATGCCGGCAATTGCGGAGGTGGGGGAGAGCATTTCGCGCATACCCGGACCGCCTGCAGGGCCTTCATAGCGGATAACCACCACATCGCCCTTAACGATTTCTCCGGCATAAATTGCCTTTACCGCTGCTTCTTCACCGTCAAAAACTCTCGCGGGGCCTGAATGTTTGAGCATTTGCGGGGAAACCGCGCTTTGCTTGACGACACCGCCGTTTTCTGCAAGGTTGCCGAAAAGTACAGCAAGCCCGCCTGTTTTTGAATAGGGGTTGGCAGCGGGGCGGATAACTTCAGCATTTTTATTGCGTGCGTTGGCTATATTTTCGCCGACTGTTTTGCCCGTAACAGTGGGCAAAGCAGTGTCAATCAGCCCGATGCCGTTAAGCTCCGCCATAACAGCTGTTACGCCGCCTGCCGCATCCAAGTCCTGCATATGGTGTTTGCCGGCAGGTGCCAAATGGCAGAGGTTCGGCGTTATTTGGCTTATCTCATTAATCATTTTAAGTGTAAACGGAATGCCCGCTTCGTGAGCGATAGCCGCCAGGTGAAGTGCCGAGTTTGTGGAACAGCCGAGCGCCATATCAACCGCGAGTGCATTTTTAACAGCCTTTGGTGTCAGGATATCCTTAACGCATAATTGACGCTCAAATAAGGCCATGATCTGCTCGCCCGCTTGCTTAGCCATACGGATACGCTGTGCGTAAACAGCAGGAACGGTGCCGTTGCCGGGCAGCGCAAGCCCCAAAGCCTCGGTTAAGCAGTTCATGGAGTTTGCAGTAAACATACCGGCGCAGGAACCGCAGCCGGGGCAGGCGGAATCCTCAATCCTTGTCAGTTCGCTTTCGTCAATTTTGCCAACCTTGATAGCACCGACTGCCTCAAAAACGCTGTTTAAATTCAAGTTGCGTTCACCGTCATTGAGCGATAGCATCGGACCCCCGGAAATAAAGATGGATGGCAAATTAAGTCTCGCCGCCGCCATGAGCATACCGGGTACAATCTTGTCGCAGTTTGGTATAAAGACAAGCGCGTCAAAACAATGCGCTTTAACCATGCACTCAATGCTGTCCGCAATAAGCTCACGCGTGCAAAGCGAATATTTCATGCCCGAATGACCCATAGCTAAACCATCACAAACGCCGATGGTGTTAAATTCCAGCGGCGTTCCGCCGGCGGATAAAACACCGTCTTTAACGGCACGGGCAATTTGATTCAGGTGAATGTGTCCGGGCACAACCTCGTTGAAGGAATTGACAATGCCGATTAACGGGCGGGCTATTTGGCTGTCTGAAAGCCCGCAGGCTTTCAGCAGGGAACGCTGAGGCGCGCGCTCGCAGCCTGATTTCATCATATCTGATTTCATTTTGGGGTACCTCCAAAGTTAGACTTTAGATATTAGATTTTAGATGATAGACTTCCCCAATCCCCCTTGTTAAAGGGGGAAACCGGCAACAGCCGGAGGGGGATTTCGCTAACCACTAACCACTAAAAACTAATCAATCCTTTTTCTGCCAGCTCATCTGTGAACGAAGCGCTGCGCCGGTTTCTTCCACAAGGCTGTCTTTAGCAGCTCTTCTCATGGCGTTAAAGCCCGGGCGGTTTGCCTGGTTTTCAAGAATCCAGTTGCGCGCAAAGGTGCCGTTTTGAATTTCGGTAAGAACCTTTTTCATTTCTTTTTTGGTTTCATCCGTAATGATACGGTCGCCGACTGTGTAATCGCCGTATTCGGCTGTATCGCTGATTGAATAACGCATGAAGGAAAGACCGCCGGCAACAACAAGGTCGATGATGAGCTTCATTTCATGTACGCATTCAAAGTAAGCGTTCTCCGGCTGATAACCTGCTTCAACAAGGGTGTCAAAACCGGCCTTCATTAATGCCGATACGCCGCCGCAAAGAACAGCTTGTTCGCCGAAAAGATCTGTTTCGGTTTCTTCACGGAAGGTCGTCTCCAAAATACCTGCTCTGCCGCCGCCGATGCCCGAAGCGTATGCAAGGGCGATATCCTTTGCTGTGCCGGTTGCATCCTGGTAAACGGCTATCAAATTAGGTACGCCTCTGCCTTCCTGGTATTGGCTGCGAACGGTATGGCCGGGGCCTTTCGGCGCAATCATAACAACATTAACATCTTTGGGCGGTACGATTTGACCGTAATGGATGTTAAAGCCGTGGGCAAACGCGAGTGTCTTGCCGGCGCTGAGGTTTGGTTCGATATCCTTGCGATAAAGTGCTGCCTGCTTTTCGTCGTTAACCAAGATCATGATGATGTCCGCTGCCTTAACGGCTTCGGCGGTAAGCATAACCTGAAGACCTGCTGCAGTAGCTGCCGCTGCGGACGGGGCGCCCTCATATAAACCGATAATAACATTTGCGCCGCTTTCCTTAAGGTTAAGCGCGTGTGCATGCCCTTGGCTGCCGTACCCGATTACCGCTACTGTTTTACCTTTGAGAACCTGAATGTCGCAATCACAGTCATAATACATTTTTGCCATGTTATTTTTCCTCCTCATTATTGTTTTGTTTTAATATGTAATTACCTCTGCCAATTGCCGTCACGCCTGTGCGGCAAAGCTCGGATATTCCATAAGGGGTAAGATATTCTATAAAAGCATCCAGCTTTGTTTTTTCTCCGGTTATTTCAACCGAAATGGATGTTGCCGAAAGGTCAACCACCTTGGCGCGGAAAATTGAAACGGCTTCAAGAATCTTGCTGTGGCTGCCTTGCTCAGCTTTGAACTTAACCAATAAAAGCTCGCGCATAACGGTTCTGCTCATGTCCATCAGTTCTACGATTTTGACATCGTGCAATTTTTCAAGTTGCAAAACGACTTGATCTTTAAAATAGTCGTCGCCGTTAGCCATAATCGTTATGCGGGAAATGCCGGGATTCTCCGTTTCGCCTACAGAAAGGCTGTCGATGTTAAAGCCTCTGCGGGCAAACAACCCCGAAACGCGTGTGAGCACACCTGCCTCATTGTTCACCAACATAGAAAGCAAAAAGTGATCCTTTTCCACATTACTCACCCTTTCAATATAATATCGTTAATTGTCCCGCCGGGCGGAATCATTGGTAACACCTTTTCGTCGCTGTTTACCGTTACCTCAATCAAAACCGGTCCATCCTGGGCGAAAGCTTTGTCAAGCACAGTTTCGATATCCTTTTTGTCGGTTAAATGTAAACCTTTAGCGCCAAAGGCTTCCGCAAGTTTAACATAATCCGTTTGCCGGTTAAGCGTTGTTTGGGAATATCGACCGTCAAAAAACATTGTTTGCCACTGGCGTACCATGCCAAGGACGTTGTTGTTCATCAGTATAATTATCAGGGGAAGCTTGTTTGTAACAGCGGTAGCCATCTCGTTCATATTCATATGAAAGCTGCCGTCGCTTGTAAACAAAACTGTGCGTCTGCCTGTACCGATACAGGCACCGATTGCGGCACCCATTCCAAAACCCATTGTGCCTAAACCGCCCGAGGTGACAAAGGTGCGCGGCTTTTTGAAGTGATAGTACTGTGCAGTCCACATTTGGTGCTGCCCAACATCTGTGGCAATTACGGTATCATCCTCGGTGCGTTGCCTTACAGCTTCAATAACAGCTTGCGGGTTGAGCTTGCTCATATCCATACCAAGGTGGCTGTCCGGCATATTCTTAATTGTTTCAACTTCATCGTGCCAGCTTTTAGCGGAATGTTTAATATCCGAGGCAAGCAGCAAATTAAGCGCTTGTTTAACATCGCCGATAAGCGAAACATATGCAGGGATATTTTTGCCGATTTCCGCAGGGTCTATGTCAATATGCAAGATCTTGCGATTTTTGGAAAATTCCGATTTGTTGCCCGTTGCTCTGTCCGAAAAACGGGTACCAACGGCAATAATAAGGTCCGAAAGCGACATAACTTTTGAGGCTGCAAATCGGCCGTGCATACCGGTCATTCCTAAGAAAAGCGGGTGACCGTGTGGCACTGCGGAAAGTCCCATCATGCTGGACCCCATCGGCGCTCCAAGCTTTTCGGCAAAATCTATCAGTTCCATTGATGCATCCGAAATGACCACGCCACCGCCAAAATAAATAAATGGCCGTTTGGCTTCTTTAATAAGATTTACAGCATTTATGAGTGAACCACTGTCAATAGCCCTGACTTCTTTTGCCACGGGTACAGATTTCGGCTCAAATTCGCATTGCGCTACCTGAACATCCTTTGGGATATCAATAAGCACCGGGCCGGGTCTGCCGCTTGCTGCAATTAGAAAAGCTTCCCTTATAACACCTGCGAGCCTGTTTACATCTTTAACAATATAATTGTGTTTGGTAATCGGCATTGTTACGCCGCAAATGTCAACCTCCTGAAAGCTGTCCCTGCCGATAAGCGGGCAGGCTACATTGCCCGTAATTGCCACAATAGGCGTTGAATCAAGATAAGCCGTTGCAAGCCCTGTTACAAGGTTTGTCGCTCCGGGGCCGGAGGTAGCAAATACAATTCCCGTTTTGCCGGTGGAGCGGGCGTAGCCGTCAGCGGCGTGAGTCGCACCCTGCTCATGGCAGGTGATATAGTGCTTGATTCTGTCGGAGGCCTTGTACAACTCGTCATAAAGACTCAGAACAGTCCCGCCCGGGTAGCCGAAGACAGTATCGACACCCTGTTCGCACAGTATTTCAATAACGATTTGCGCACCTGTAAGTTTCATGTTCATTTTCCTCCAATTCTCTAAAAAATCAGTAAGAGCCTGTGGTGAGTTTTACCACAGGCTCTTTGTTTGACTTACGCTAAGTTCGCGTTTTTGTCATAAGCTGTTTTTTGGTAAAACTCGAGAGGCACCATCGACGATAATGACGATAATGCTGACGATAATTATGAGTACCAAAAAACCAAAAACGCTAGTCATGTGTTTGCTCCTTTTTTTCATAATGCCCACTTGGAGTAATTGCGATATTTTTTCTTATAGTAACACGCAAAGAAAGGCTTGTCAACCCCTTTTTGCATTTTTATTCAAATTTGCAGTTTGCGTTATGTTTTCTTAAATCGAAAAGGCTGATATTTGGCTGCGAAACCTTGTGAAATGTGAAGCAAAATAATCAGATTTTGTTAAGAATAATAATGAAATCCGCGGTTGTATATGATATAATATTTCAAATGTTTATTAAGTTCATGATAAATAAGGTTGCTTAATGATTTTTGCTTGGTTGAAAGGTATAATTAAAATGAAGAAAAGATTGAAAGTTATTTTTTCAATATTGCTGTTAATTATCATGGTATTTTCAACTTGTTTACCTGCCGCAGCAGCATCGAAGGCTGAAACAGCAAAACCGATTCTTAAATTTAGGGCGGACGGAACTTTCAAAATCCTGCAAATTTCGGATACACAGGATACCGACCAACTGCACATCGGGACAAAAAAGTTCATTGAAGCGGCACTGGATAAGGTGCAGCCGGATTTGGTGGTTTTTACCGGCGACAATACCTCGGGTTATTGGCTGACGATGACTAAAACCAAGATGAAAGCTGCAATCGACGCAATTGTCGGCCCTGTTAACGCAAGAGGAATACCCTTTGCAGTTGTGCCGGGCAACCACGACGGCGAGAGTATTAAATGGCTTGTGACGCTCAAAGATCAGCTTGATATGTATATGGCATACCCAACCTGTCTAGCGGTTGACGACGGCAAGCTTACCGGCTGCAGCACTTACAACCTGCCGATAAAAGACAGCGTGGGCGTAAAGGATATTTTTAACATCTATATGGTTGATTCAGGCGGATACAAGCTGATTGGCGATAACCAAGACCTTGTCGCTCAAGATCAGATTGATTGGTACAAAACAAAGAGCGATGAGCTGAGAATGAATAACGGCGGTGTGCCCCTGCCGTCATTGCTTTTTCAGCATATTCCTGTGCCGGAGTTTTATTATGAATTGATGACTGAGGTCCCTGCCGGCACACCGGATGCAATAACAGGCAAAGGCGATGCTTCGGGTAAATACTTTTTGCCGGATACAAGTAAATATATTTCGGGTGCTTTGGGGGAACAGCCTTGCGTTGCGGCAAAAAATGTCGGTTTTTACAGCGCCTGGATTGAAAAGGGCGATATACTCGGCGCTTTTTTCGGGCACGACCATCACAATGATTATGTCGGCAAAACGGACGACAATATTATCCTCGGTTACTGCAAAGGCACCGGCTTCCACGCTTACGGCAACGGTACTGCGCGCGGTGTCCGTTCGTTCACCCTGCATGAGAATAATCTGAAGCATTTTGATACCGAATCAATACTGTACAGAGATATTGTCAGCACAGAAATGCCCGTAATGCCTGTTTACACCAAGATCCCTTACATGGAGAATTACAACTTTTGGCCGGATATCGCCTCCTTTTTTACCAATGCATTGAAATTCACAAAAACTGTTTTAGAATTTTTTTCAGTCTTATAAAAGCAGTCAAAACGGCGTAAAGAGTATATGTTTTTAAGAAGGGATTGTATTTATTATGAGCGACAGGTTAGATCTTGTAAATCCGTTTTTCGGCAGTGAGATTTTTGAGTTTAACAACACAGACGAGATTGCTTCAAAATGGTTTTACTTGAAACCGCAAATTGGTAATCTGAGTCCTTCTGTTTATTTGCCGTTCAACGCGCTTTCGGCGGTTCCTTACAGCGGGTGTTACCCCACTGGTTACAGTACGCACAGGGCAAGTTCAACTGCTGTGCCAAAGTTTGAAACAAGGAAAAAAAGAATAAAAGGTTTTACCCACTATTCCGTTTCCGGCACGGGTTTTATTGATGTATTCTATAACTTCTTTATGGTCAGCTTCATCTCCGGCAAAGCTATGCCAAAATATGAAAAGATTCTTTTCGAAGAGGCTACGCCGGGAGAATATACTGTCAGTACTGAAGGATATACGGCAAGCGCAACAATCGCAAGGGATATCGTTTGCTACAAGGTGCATTTTAACAAAACTGACGGTAACAGGGTGATGATAAACCCTGCTTACGGTGGACTTGATTTGGATCATCCGAAAACCAAATATGCGCATAATCTCGAAACTCTACTGACCGGTAAAAAATTGACTTCCTGTTCATATTTTGCCGATATTGAGCTATATTCATATGCTGACTTTGATGCTTTTGAGCGGGTATATGAGCTTGAAAAAAATGGAATAAAATATATATCAGCCGATCTGCCCGACGGAACCAGTGATATAGAATTCAAGATAGCTTTTTCATTCACAAGCGGGGACAAGGCAAAAAAATACTTGGAGAGCACCCCGAAAAGTTATTCGCAAATCAGAGAAAACGCAAAACAGGCATGGCAACATGCACTTTCGGCTATTGATGTTGTGGGCGGAGAAAAAGAGAAGCGGATTTTTTATTCCTGCCTTTATAACGCGCAAAAAAAGCCTGTGGATATTTCACACGAAAACTTTTTAACTTCATCCGAAACGATGTATGCCGATATAGCGACCATGTGGGATATGTACAAAACCGAACTTCCTTTGATGGCATTGCTGCACCCGGGGAAATATCGTGATTTTATAAACGGATTGCTAAGCATAGCCGAAGCCAACGAAGGCCGCTTCCCTGTTTGCGTACTGCTTGAAAGAAGGCTGGACAGAAATGATATTCAAGCTCGTTCTTTGGCACACAGCCTTATTATGACTGCTTACAGCTACAAAATTGAGGGGATTAATTACCGGAAAGCTTTGGAGCTGATGATAAAAGACTTGGAACGAACTGACCTAAAGGATATGCGAAACACCCATTTGCTGGACATAGCCGATGCATCCTGTTTTACAGCTCAGCTTGCCGGCGCACTCGGTGAAATTGGAATTTATGAAAGGTTTATCCAAAAATCCAAAATTTGGCTTGACGCGTTTGATATAAAATCGGGTATGCTGAGAAACGGCGAAGATGTGCCGTATTACGAGGGCTCATACTGGAATTATTCATTTAGACTTTCACCTTATATTAAGGATAGAATTGATTTGTGCGGCGAGCAGAAATTCGGCGAGTTGCTTGACTTCTTCTTCGGTTTTGGTCGAAAAAAGATAAAACAATTCAGAAAACCGACTCCCGGCGTGGTTTTTAATAAATATGCCGATAATCATCCGTCTTTTGAGGGAATAAACAACGAGCCTGATTTTGAAACACCTTATAATTACACTTTTATCAACAAACACAGCAGGGTATGCGAAATTGTGCGTTCCGCGATGAACAGCTGTTATGACGATACGGCCGCAGGACTGCCCGGCAACGATGATTCTGGCGCGCTGTCATCTTGGTATGTGTTTAATGCAGTGGGGCTCTTTCCGATGGCTGGCACCGATATTTTCTTTATCGGAAGCCCGGTGATGGAGAAAGCAACGCTGCACCTCGAAAAAGATTTTACCGTTTTGACGCACGACAACAGCAAAAAGAATATTTATATTAAAAAAGTGCTGCTTAACGGAAAAGAATTAGACCGTTTGTATCTTTTCCACAGTGAAATCGACGCAGGAGGAACGCTTGAACTATTTTTGACATCACAGCCTTCGGATAATTTCGAGAACAAAGGTTTGATAGTATGAACGATTTACAAAGGTGGCTGAGGATTCAAATCACCCGTCGGACTACGTCCACCCATCTTTTAAAGAGAGAGCTTATTTAGAAAATTGCGGGCAAAAACCCGCCCTAAAAAATATATTAAGGGAGAAAAAATTATGAAAATGCCAAAAGTCGGAGTTCAGCTTTATACTGTGCGTGATTACATGCAAAATTATGAGGATACCGAAAAGCTCTTTATTTTCCTCAAGGATCTCGGCGTGAGTGTTATCCAAATCTCAGGCATCGGCCCCATTGAACCGGAAAAGGTCGCATTTCTTGTCGATAAATACGGTATGGATGTCTGCGTAACGCACAAGGGTTTTGACCGCATGCAAAACGATTTGGACAACTTGATTAAAGAACACAAAATGATGCACTGCGACACAATCGGTATCGGCGGCATGCCGGGCGAAAGCCGTAAATCCGCCGAGGGAGTTCGCGAATTTATCAAGCAGGCAAACGAAGTCGGCAGAAAAATGAAAGAGCAGGGCATACAGTTTGCCTACCATAACCATGCATTTGAGTTTGAAAAATTTGACGGCAAAACCATCATGGATATGCTCATTGAGGAAACCGACCCTGAAGCGTTTAGCTTCATCCCCGATGTTTACTGGATACAGGTTGGCGGCGAAAATTCTGCGGAGTTTCTTAAACGCCTAAAGGGCAGAGTAAAGGTTTGCCACTTCAAGGACGGCGAAATAGCAGGCAGCTGCCCCATGATTACTGAGCTCGGCGTTGGTGAAGTTGACCTTGACGCTTGCTTCAAAACCTGTATGGAACTTGAAATCCCTTATATCGTTTACGAGCAGGACAATAACTTTGATGACGATGCTTTGAAGTCCACCGAAATCAGCTTCAAATGTCTGCAAAAGCTTGTTGAAGCAAACGGATAAAGAAACAACCGATTAATAAAGCCATGACTTAAGGGTTTTAGCCTCGAGTGTGGCTTTTATCATAGGATAAGAGGTTTTTCGTTTTGGTCATCAACAATTATTACTTTCACTGATAACTTAAGAAACTTGTAAGGTTTCTATCGGGTTTTTTGTAAGAAATATAGGTTATCCTTTGAATATGGGCTCAGGGATTTTTAGAAAAGGAGGTGCGAACTTATGGGAACGGCAAATATTTTGGTTGTGGACGATGACCGAGAAATCGTTTTTGCCATTGCTAAACTTCTGGAAAAAGAGGGGTTAAAGGTTATTAAAGCCTATGATGGCGTTGAGGCTCTTGATGCGCTTGTTGCTGATCGGATTGATTTAATCATTATTGATGTTATGATGCCGAGACTTGACGGGCTTTCCGCAATAATGAAAATAAGAGAACGTAGAAATGTTCCAATAATAATCATATCTGCAAAGTCTGAAGAAAGTGATAAAATATTGGGGCTTGGCATAGGCGCCGACGATTATGTTACGAAACCATATAATCGATTGGAATTGCTTGCGAGAGTTAAATCTCTGCTGAGAAGATTTTTGGTATTGGGCAGCAGCAATACCAACGATGACGACACTATCACAATTGGCGGATTACAGTTAAACAAGAATGCCAAAAATGTTTCCGTTGACGGCGAACCGGTTAAACTGACAGTTACGGAATATAATATTTTGAAACTGTTGATGGAAAACAAAGGGACGGTTTTCTCGGCTGAAACAATCTACAGCAGGGTTTGGAACGAAGATGCTTATGCTGTTGAAAATACCGTAATGGTTCACATAAGGCGCATCAGAGAAAAAATTGAGATTAATCCAAAAGAGCCTAAATATTTAAAGGTGGTATGGGGTATTGGATACAAAATTGAAGGTTAATTTTTATGGTATCGGGTTTAAGTTTTTGGCATTTGTTTTATTGTTGGCCGGTGTGCTTATGACCGTAACAAGCTGGACGAATTTTGAAGATGTTGTCATTTATCTTGGAGGGCACCAAAACGCACGAAGTTTTCTTGATGGTATGCAGAATGATATTAGGAATACGACTTCGCAAGAGCTTTACAATAATCTGAATTATTTATATTTTATCAAAGATGCGAATCTGACATCGACAGAAAAAGAGCTTTATAAAGAGAAAGTTAAAGCGATATCTGATAAAGGCTTTCGCTTCTTTTTCGTTTCAAACGATAAGATTGTTCTTGACGATGGAAAAATGCCCAAAATAACGGCTGATGAAATTTATAACAGCATTATATTAAGTTTTTCCGGTGATACCGAAAAGCTAAGCTACAATTCTCAGGAAGGAACACTTTATATTACTCTTTCCAATGAATACTTCACAGCAATGGAAAAAGAGATCCAACCCAAGGCTGATAACGGCAGGGTGATGTTTTATAGTGCACTTGCAGGTATTGCTCTGGTTTTGATTGGAATTATAATGCTCGCGTTGCTTGCCGGCAAAAAAAATCGCAACAGTGAAGTTCAAATAAAGTTTTACGACAAAATATATACAGATGTTTTTCTCTCAATCTATATACTGTGCGGTGGCGGAATTATTGCTTTCGTTGGCTGGATATGGGTTGAACTTGAGACAAGAGGTTTGCCAATTGAAAAAGAAGCGATTCAAGCGCTTACATATTTCGCCGCAGCGATTTTTGCAGTGCTGACAGCTTGGGTAACTACAAGCTTTTTCAAGAGAGTTAAGAGCGGTGAGGTTATTAAATATTCGTTGATATACAAGGCATTTGATCTTATTTTGAGATTTTCAAGGAAAGTACTTAACCGCTTTAAACGGTGCTTCACTGTTGCTGTAAAACCCTTCATAACATTAGCAAATAAAACGATTAAAAGAAAGTATATTTTCAGCGGGGTTTTATTAACGGCTATTCTGTATTTCAATGCAATCATTTTAATGGTTATGGGCGTTACAAATAACTTTATTTTAGTATTTCTTTGGTTAGTATTTACAATACCATTTATTGCAATATTGGTTGTAGTATTTTGTTTAAGTCAAATGGAAGAATTTGAAGCTATAAAAAAAGGCTCTGGTCAGATTAGAAAAGGAAATTTATTATACAAAATACCGCCATGCAAAAATGCGGAAATAAACCAAGTTGCAGAGGATATAAACAATATCGGAGACGGATTAAACGCAGCAGTGCGCAATGCAATCAGTTCTGAAAAGCTGAAAACGGAACTGATAACAAATGTTTCTCACGATCTGAAAACACCATTAACATCAATTATCGAATATATTAATTTGATTTCACAGGAAGATGGGTTATCTCCTGAGGTGAAGGACTACCTCGGAGTTCTGAAAAACAAATCAGAAAGACTTAACAATATTATTTCCGACCTATTTGATTTATCAAAAAGCGCAAGCGGAAACAGTGAGTTGATTATCGAAAAGTTGGACCTGAAAAAACTAGTTGTGCAAACGCTTGCAGATATGGACGATAAGGTTGTAAACAGCGGCCATGTAGTTAAACAAAGCCTGCCCGAAACCGAGGTTTTTATCAATGCTGACGGCAAGAAGCTCTACAGGGTATTTCAAAATGTAATTGATAACGCCTTGAAATACGCTTTAGAAGGAACCCGAATTTTTATTGATTTAAAAGTTGTCGGATTAAAGGCAATCGTAGAAATTCATAATACTGCATCCTATGAAATGGACTTTACCGAGCAGGAGATTTTGGAAAGATTTACAAGGGGTGACAAGTCTAGAACCACCGACGGCACGGGGCTGGGGTTGTCTATTGCAGAAACCTTTACTAAAGCTTGCGGCGGAGATTTTAACATTAAAATCGATGGGGATCAGTTCAGGGTAATTATTGAATTCAACATTTTGTAAGAAGAGCCTTAATATGCAAACAGCCCGATGACAGTTTAAATCACTGCCACCGGGTTTCATTGTTCTTTGTCTAAAATCTAATATCTAGCATCTAGTATCTAGTATCTAGCTTACCATTTCCCTCTTGCAACATGCCCCGCAATCTCCGCAATGCCTCTGTGCTTAATAATCCAAGCCTCATCTTTGGCTTGATTGAATAATGAAACACATGGCGGGTCAAGGTTAATTTCGATACCTTCTTTGGCTAAATCTTCGATTTTTGCCGCAAGCTTGATGATTTCCATGTGAATGTCATTTGTGCGCTCGGCAGAGAAAACCTTTTTCGCATCTTCCTCGGTCAAAGCAACAAACTTTTCGGCCGTCATACCGCATTTCGGGCAGAAAGCTGGAGGAGCATCCCCCTCATGCAGCATACCGCAAACTGTACATTTCCATAACATAATACTCTCTCCTTATCATTTTTTAAAAATTTATTCAAAGTATGTAAACATACTTTCAACACAAAACGAGCTAAATTAATATGGCGAAAAGCCTTGGTCGTCCCACCAACTGTTCATCATGGTATCATACACGGCACTGAATTGCTCAATGTGTCCGTTTTCCCATTCAGAGAGATTTTCGCATAGTTCCTTTAGCATTGGGACCGATGTTTCTGCAGCCAGTTTTTGGTAAAATTCGACGGCTGCTTTTTCCATGTTGATAGCAATACCGTAAACAGCAACGGTTATGGTTGCCGAGGCTAAAACCTTGTTGGAAAGTTTTAAGACACCGGCCGACTTCTTGCCGTTTGAATTAACATAGTTTTTAAACGAAAACTCTGCATTTTCTTTGGCGTTTTGTTCAAGGCTTTTATAAATTTCCTTAAGCCAGTTCATATGAAGTTCTTCTTCGGCTGACAGCTCCAAAAACGCGGATTTAATTTCTGAATCTCCGGCCTTTTCCGCCGCCATTTTATAAAACTCCATGCTTTCCATTTCGTTTAGTATTGCGGTTTTGATTATCAAAAGTTCGTTGTTTAACATTTATATGCCTCCGTTATAAAACTGTATTTTTATTATACACTAAAAACGCAAAAATTACTATTATAGAATGTATTAAACCCGCCGAGAATTTTCATAATCAGCGGGCTGTAAATTGGATTATTTGAAATCTGGGTTTTGTTTTATTGCCCGGCTTTGATTCTGTGAATAACAATCAATGCAGCCAAGAGATTTATTCAGGCTTAGGCGTTTCATCCGGTTGTGCCGGAGTCTCCACCACCGGTGGCTGAGATGCAGGGCCTTGATAAATTGGTGGCTGATTTACCGGCGGCTGATATACCGGAGCTTGATTTACTGGTGGCTGGGGTTCATTTTCGTTTTTCTTTTTTAATTTTAAGATTACAATTACTGCTCCTGCCACAACAAGAACTGCGATGCCGATAATTGCATATAATATTAGACCATTATTGGATTTATCATTTCCCGCATCAATATTTTTAGTACATGAGGCTATCTGATCTTGTATATAAGGATAACCGGGATTTGTATCATTAATATTTTTAAATATTACGAGAGCTTGCTTGTATTTTTCCTCTCGGACTAATGATAACGCTTTCTTATAGTTTGTCGTTAATGTACTTTCGGTCGGTGTAATATTCATTTCATTAAGAAATTGCTTGGCAATACTTATAGGTACGGCAAAATCCATTCCGGATATCTCTTGATTATTGGAATCAAGGCTGCCAAATGTTAAAATACCGATTGCCTCACCTTTGTTGTTGAATACAGGACCGCCGCTGTTCCCATGTGTGGCGGCTGCGTCTATCTGCAGTATTCCCCATCCTCCGGGCATTGTCTTGCGAGCACTTACGATACCAGCAGTGAAAGATGATTCGGTTACGCTTGCATTTGTATCAAGTATTGGGTTAAATGTGGCAACCCCAGGATACCCCATTACATAAATGTTTTCCCCAACTGTCATCCCGGAATCATCACCAAGTGAAATCGTTGGAAGATTTTGCTTGTCAATTTTCAAAATGGCAACATCTTTGCCGGGGATGATTTCTCCCCTCTTCCTTAAGTCGCAAACATATCCGGACTGAATTACCGTTACGCCCGGTACGGTCAATCCCATTCCGCAAGATAGGGTTTGCTTGACATCACTTAAAGCCATATTATCTGCATAAAACTGGAAATCAACTTGCATATATTTTTCTTGCTGAGCTTCGTCAGGTGTATAATACTGTGAAACTGAATTTACCCAATTTTTCACATCTGTTTTTACCTGGTCGGTAAGAGCTGACTGGGCAAGAGAAGATTTAAGTTCATCATCAGGTGAGTATACAACATGGCAATTAGTAACGATATACCCGTCAGGAGTTACGATAAACCCGGTACCCATGAAACCTATCTGTGCGTCAATAGTTTGAAGTTGTCCATTTGCTTCAATATAATCGTATGGTGAATTTAAAAACGCATCATAAAAAGCAGACCATGTTGACGCGTTATTATCCGCAAGCTTTCCGGCATCAACCATATCGTAAATTTTATACCACAATGCATCAGTGGCTTTCTGATTCCATCTGATTCCGGGTACTGATATTGTCGCATTGTACCAGTTTTGAATCATTACAACCCCGGGTTTGTTCATTTCCGCTATTGCCTTTGCGTCGAGCGGTACGTTTGCAGCAGAAGCATGGGAAGAAGGAAGCGCAAAAATCGTGCCGGATACTAGGATTATTGCCATAATAGAGCTAAAACAAATTTTTAGGAACCTCATTTGCGGTTTGATTTGCATAGTAATCCTCCTTACAGTTTTTCTGATTTTTTAGCATTCTATGATGATTGTCAGACTGTTTTGACTAACTAAAATCATACCTCCCAGCTAAATGAAGGTTATGCTTATTCATAACCCAACATATTTTATTATTTCAAAATAATAGTTTGACACGCCACATCGCTAAACTGTCAAACTATAAAAAAAACCTGTTTTCATGTGCAAAAATAGGTTTTAAATTAACTTTTCAATAAATAAAAGATAAACTAAAAAAGAACATTTGTCAATATTTTTTTAATCATCAAAAAATTTTAAAATTCTATTGAAAAAAATCGCTGCGTTAAACAAAAATCGTCGAAAACCTGTTGTCTAATCTGCCGAGAGCCCGCCGATATCTGTACTAACGGCGGGCTTTTGTGATAATTATTATCCCAAGATAGCTTTTAAATCTTCTTCAGGGGTTGTAATTGGTTTTATTTGGAAGTTGTCAACTAGGATTTGCAGAACATTCGGCGAGACAAAGGCGGGGAGAGTCGGGCCTAAACGGATATTTTTGATTCCGAGTGCCAAAAGGCTGAGCAGAACACAAACAGCTTTTTGTTCATACCATGAAATCACAAGGGACAGTGGCAAATCATTAACGCCGCATTCAAAAGCGTCTGCAAGAGCTAATGCCACTTGAATCGCGCCGTAGGAATCGTTGCACTGCCCCATATCCATAATGCGGGGCAATCCGCCGATTGTTCCCAAATCAAGGTCGTTGAAGCGGTATTTACCGCAGGCGAGGGTGAGAACAACGGAGTCCGCGGGCGTCTGCTTGACAAAATTGGTGTAATAGTTGCGTCCCGGTTTTGCGCCGTCGCAGCCGCCGACCAGGAAGAAGTGCTTAATTGCGCCTGATTTAACCGCGTCGATTACTTTGTCTGTAACAGAAAGCACGGTACCCCAGCCGAAACCGGTGGTGACAAATTTGCCGCCGTTAATGCCTTCCATTTCATGGTCTTCCGTATATCCGCCAAGCTCGAGCGCCTTTGCAATGACAGGGGAGAAGTCTTTGTCATCGCCGATGTGCACCATTTCGGGGTAACAGACAACCTCGGTCGTAAATACACGGTCAAAATAGCTTCCCTTGACAGGCATCAGGCAGTTTGTTGTAAAAAGAATCGGAGCAGGTATATTGTCAAATTCCTTTTGCTGGTTTTGCCATGCTGTGCCGAAGTTGCCTTTAAGGTGACTGAAAGCTTTAAGCTTTGGGTATGCATGAGCCGGAAGCATTTCACCATGGGTATAAATGTTTATGCCTTTATCTTTCGTTTGTTCCAAAAGCAAATGCAAATCATAGAGGTCATGTCCGGTTACAACAATGAACGGTCCTTTTTCAATCTTTAAAGGCACGGTAGTCGGCACCGGTGTACCATAAGTTTCGGTATTGGCTTTATCAAGCATTTCCATGCATTTAACATTAATAGCGCCTGTTTCCAAAACAAGAGGCAAAAGTTCATCTGCGCCAAGGTCGGAGCCGACTGCCCTTAAACCCTTGTAGAAAAACGCATTTACCGCCGCATCGCTGTAGCCGAGCATAAGCGCATGGTAAGCATAAGCCCCCATGCCGCGAAGCCCTAATAAAATCAAGGTTTTTAGCGAGCGGATGTCTTCATCGGCAGTCCAAAGGTCATTCATCAGGTAGCTGTCAGAGCCGCAGCCGCAGTTACAGCAGCATTTGGGGGTTATATGTGCCAGCGCCTCTTTCGCCTTTTCAACTTTAGCTTTGACAACATCGCTGTCAAACGAGACGTTTGTGATGGCGGTAAAGAGCCCGTCGATAATAATATGATCTGTTTCTGGGGTATTCTCTCCGTCCTTAATCGCTTTCGCCAAAGAAATCAACGTACCGGTTAATTCATCCAAAAGTACCGCTGTGTCTGCTTTTTTGCCGCATACACCCGCCATACCCTGGCAGCCTTTGCCGCCTGCCGTTTGTTCGCACTGGAAACAAAACATTTCACCCATGATTTTTTCCTCCATTTTTATTAATTTATTGATTGAAACTTGACGATTCTCTATTGCGGAAATACCACAACAAGAAACATTTTAAATTGCTCGGCTGCAAAAACAACATGAGGCTTATGTGCCGGCATGACGATGGTTTCTCCGGCATGAAGAATATAATTTACACCGTCTATTGTTACCTGTCCCGTGCCGTCAAGTGCCATCACCATCGCGTCACCGCTTGATTCGTGGCTGCTGATTTCTTCGCCTTTGTCAAACGCAAACAGCGTTAAACTCAGTGATTTGTTCTGCGCCAGCGTTTTGCTGACAATTTGCCCCTGCTGGTAACTTACCAGTTCCGCTAAAGGCAATACGGTCGCTAAATTCACATTTTTTATATATTTTTCTTCCATGATATACTTGCTCCTTCCTTTGATAGCAATGGCTATTTTATATGTCAGTCTAAAATATGTCCGTCTGTCGAGATGGTTACCGACTGCCAGGGAATCATCTTGCCGGAGCTGCGCAGGGCATTTATAACCGCGTTTTCAATTCCGCCGCAGCAGGGAACCTCCATGCGTACCACCGTAACGCTTTTGATTGCGTTGTTTTTGATGATCGCGGTCAGCTTTTCGGTATAGTCGCCCTCGTCCAATTTCGGGCAGCCGATAAGCGTGATATGGTTTTTGATGAAACGGTTTTGAAAATCACCGTAAGCAAAAGCTGTGCAGTCAGCCGCGACAAGCAGATTGGCGTTCGCGAAATATGGCGCGTTGACAGGCACCAATTTAATCTGAACCGGCCACTGCATAAGTTGGCTCTCTGCCGATGTTTCGACAGCCGGCGTGTTGCAGGGGACGCTTCTTTCGAGTGTTTTGGATGCTGTGCCGTGGCAGCCGCAGGGAACTTTTTCGGGTTTGATTTCCTGCTGCTGCCTTGCTTTTACAGCTGCTTCATCATATTCAGCCGCTTCTCGCTCCTCAAAGGTTATCGCGCCGGTTGGGCATGCGGGCAGGCAGTTGCCTAGACCGTCGCAGTAATCGTCCATAATTAATTTTGCTTTTCCATCAACCATCGCTATGGCATCTTCGTGGCAGGCACTTGCGCACGCACCGCAGCCGTTGCACTTTTCCTCATCGATTTTTATGATTTTTCTTACCATTAGTTCCACTTCCTTAAACACTTATCCAGAATAATTTCTGCAATGTATTTACATCGCGGCTTAAGTGTAATATACTTTAACTATAAAAAGTGTTGCACCTGCAACTATTTTAAAACTTTTTTACAGGAAAGCAGGAGAAATTATGATAAATGTTCTTAATAAAACCGAATTATTTAAAAATTTGAACGATGATGAGATAAGCAGTATTCTCAAATGCTTAAACAGTAAAACAAAAACCTACCAACGAGATGAATTCATTTTTTTAGCCGGTGAATCCAAGCCTGCGGTTGGGATTGTTGTTTACGGCAAGGCACAAGTTATTAAAGAGAATATTCAAGGGGACAGGCTGATACTGAGAAAGCTCGGGGCAGGGGACATGTTCGGCGAAACTTATGCCGGTATGGATATTGACAAAGTGCCCGTTTCTGTCAGCGCGCTGGAAGAAACACAGGTTGTGTTCTTTGAACTAAAAAATATTCTAAACACCTGTAAATCAGTTTGCTCTTTTCACCAAACGCTGATTTTGAATTTAATGAAAAATATCGCGAAGAAAAGCGCCATGCTCAACGAGCAAATGTCTTACCTCAGCCATAAAACAATCAGGGGCAGGCTGGAAGCTTATCTGTTTGAGCAAGCCGATAAAAACAGGTCTGCCTCGTTCTCAATTCCGTACAACCGCAGAGAGCTTGCGGAATATCTCTGCATGGACAGGAGCGCAATGCAAAGGGAACTCGGAAAAATGAAAACGGAAGGTGCGTTGTCGTTTAACAAGAACACCTTCCGGGTTAAGTTGTAATATTATGCAAGAACTTTCAGTTTATTGATATCGGTAATTATCAGCCCTCCGCGGAAAAGTTCAACCATTCCTTCGTCGTGAAAGTATTTGAGCATCCGCGTAACAACCTCGCGTGCTGAACCCAGATGGTTCGCTATTGCCTCTTGTGTAATAGTAAGTTTTTCGGAACCCTCGATATTTGCCTGTTCAAGCAAAAAAGCAGCCAGTCTTTTGTCAAAGCTTGTAAACAAAACCTGTTCCATCACCCACATAGCATCCGAAAAGCGTGACGCCATCAACTGGCTTACATAATCCGCAACAGGCAGGGAAGTCCGGGAGAGCCGGTCAAACACTGGGGTGGGTATCAACAGAGCTTCCGTTTTGGTTTCGGCTTCGACAAAAATTTCAAAATTTATGTTTTTAAAAATACAGGATGCGGAAAAAATACAGATGTCCCTTTCAAAAAGGCGAAACAGCGTGATCTCTTTGCCTGTCTCGGAAAGAATGAACACTCTAACACGGCCGTTTTTAATGACAAACAGCCCGGAGCAATCCTCGGCTCCGTGGTGAAGGCTTTCGCCGCTTTCAAAAGTCTTTAGCAAAACGGAATCCGAAAGCTGTTTTTTTTGACTCTCGTCAAGTTTGCTCCAAAACGGAAGAGCTTCATGCAAAAAATCTAATAGCTCATTATCCATATATCCTACCCCGTATGTCATAATGTGATTTAAGCTCTGCATAATTGCAGAGCTTAAATCTACTATTTATATTATACATCAGTATTGCAGTTTTGCAATATAAATGTAGTGCGGGGTGTAAACCGTCCGGTTTACTTGAGCATATCCAATAGAGCCTGTTTTGGTTTTGAACCTACTGATGTTTTGTAAATTTTGCCGTCTTTGAAAACAATTAAGGTTGGTATTGACATAACACCAAACTTTTGTGCCAATTCGCCTTGTTCGTCAACATTGATTTTACCTACCTTTACAGTACCATCAAGTTCTTTTGCAATTTCTTCAACAACAGGCCCGACCATTCTGCAAGGCCCGCACCACGGAGCCCAAAAATCCACAAGTACCGGTATTGTTGAATTAATTACCTCTGCGTTGAAATTGCTGCTGGTTAAATTTACTAATGCCATTATAATTGCCTCCTTAAATTTTCGTCTTGAGTATGATTTTATTATACATTCTTCATTAAAACAATTCAGTGACTAAGTCACTTAAGGGTTACAATTTGAGCTCGGTAATATTGCAGTTTAAAAGGTCCAAAAGGTAAAGAATATTTGGCTTGGGCTTATCTCTTTCAAGAAGAACACGCACCGCCAAAGATACCTGTAATGAGGCGATTGCGGCGGGGGTAAAAGAGAGGACGGAAGGCGGTCGCTTTTGAGCTTTGCTGAATGCGTATAGCTTATCCAGCATATCATCCCCGGGGTAAATAACCGCAGCCTGCCCGCACCAGCCGGTTACCGCGCCGTGCACCAAGGGGATGTTTAAATTTGCACAGGCTGAACCGATTGTGAGTCTGTCTTCAACACTGTCAAGTGCGTCAATAACAATTGAATGACCTGCCAGCAAATCCATGGCATTGTCTGCTGTGAGTCTTTCAGTGCAAGCGGTGAAGCGAACCTCGTTGTTAATAAGATTTACTCTTTCAGCCGCGGCAATAGCCTTTTCACTGCCGATATTATTGTTGGTTGACAAAAGCTGCCGGTTTAGGTTGGTTGTTTCAAAACAGTCAAAATCAATGCCGGTAATCGAGCCGACACCTAACCTTGCCAAAAGCTCAAGCACATATCCACCCAAGCCGCCCAAACCGACAATGCAAACCGAACATTTTTTCAACAGATTCTGTTCTTCGGCACTGATTGCGCCGATATTTCTAAAATATCTGTCCATCATAAACCTTTCATATAGCTGCAATTAATAATATATCTGAAAGCAATTCTATTGATAAACTGGCATAGAAATACAAGTTAAACAATTTGAAACTCTTTGATGTGTTTGTCATCAATTTCTAACGCACGCGTACAAAAGGATAACATAGAGCGTCGGTGAGTAATAATGAAACAGGTGTGTAAAAGGTTGCTTTCGCACATATTTTTTATTATACGATCCTCTGTTAGTGCATCCAATGCGGAAGTGGCTTCATCTAATATTAAAATTGGTGCGGTCTTAATTATTGCCCTTGCAATAGCAATCCGCTGAGCCTGACCCTCGGAAAGACCGGATGCTTTTTCTCCGATAATTGTTTGCAAGCCGTCATCAAGCTCTTTTACAAATTCGGCAGCATCGGCAATTTCTAAAGCCTGCCACATATCATCCTGCGTTGCATCCTTGTTGCCGGAATATAAGTTTTCTGCAATCGTTCCGGAAATCAGCGTATTTCCCTGCGGCACATAGGAGATAAACCGACGTGACGATGCAGATGCTTTTTCGATTGCTCCGGTATCATCGTAAAAATTCAGTTTCCCGTTTTCTTCAGGGCTAACCAAAGCCAAAATGAGGCGAACAAGCGTGGTTTTGCCGGAACCGCTGTACCCAACAATTCCGACGATGTCATTAGGTTTTATATCAAGGTTGATATTTTCTAAAATAACTTCTCTTCCATAACTGAATGAAACATTATCAATCTTTAGGCCAATATTATTCGTCTTTATACTGATAGTTTGCTCAGCACTGTTTTCAATCTCAATCGAATCTATTTCTAAAACTCGTCCTGTCGATGCCAAAATGGTTATAAACTGGGGAATGATACTGCCTAGGTCCACAATGGGTCCCTGAACCTGTGAAACCAATGATAAAAAAATGCTCATGGTACCGTATGTAATACTATGATTAGAGAGCCTGAATATACCCCAGCAAAATGCAATAAGATAACCGGCACTGAAGGTAAAGCGGATACACAGACTTATCGCTATATTTAATTTATTTCGTTTGACAATCAGTTTCAGCCGCTTGTTTCGAAGTTGTAAAAGTTTTTCACCGCAAGAAGCTTCTTGTTCAAATGTTTTTACTACAGTTATATTTTCAACTGTTTCTTGAAGAAATGAACGGTATTCCGATTCGGTCTTTCGGAGTTCCTCCTGATAATATTTAAGTTTCCCGCTGAAAATAAGGCTCAGCAATACGCCGACAGGCCCAATAATCAGTGCTGCCAGTGCAAGAAAATGGTCATAAAAGAATAGAACGCAAAAAGCTATTATCAGCCGGACAAGAAGAAAAATAAAGTTTGGAATAATTGACGAGATACCATTCGAGACAGCTTCAATATCACCGGTTAATCTTGTTACAATGTCACCGCTATGAAATGACATGATTTTTTGCCATTTCGCCCGAAGCACATTATCATAAACCTTCAGCCGAATACTGAAAGCGTACCGTTCATTAATTAATGTAGTAATAATACCGCTGAAAGCACTTACAGCCATGCTGACTAATGTTAAAACAACAAGTATTGTAACGCCTTGGGCAGTAAAAACCTTGCCCGCACCGGTTGCCCCGTCGATAATGTATTTCGTAATGACAGTGCTTCCGATACCTGTAACGGAAATCGAAAAATTTAGCAATAAAATGAGCATCAATGACCAAAAAAACGGCTTTGTTTTTGTTATCATCCATTTTAAATAGCGGGATTGATTATCCCAATCCTTAAAAAAAGCGATTAACTTTTTTGCCTTTTCTCTCATCAATATTGCTCCTCTTGCAGTTTGATTGTTAAAAAACAACCAGGGCCACACTTATAAAGGATGTGACCCGGATTATTTTTTTGTTAACAAAAACTTCAATGAAATGCCCTAGGTCAATTTGGTTAATGATCAACCGGTATTGCCGATCCAACCATCGATGCCTGGATGATATTCAGTGTTACAACCAATATAACTGTGTGACCAATAAGCGCTGCTGCCCCAAACACAACTGGTTTGTCCGGATGCTGCGATGTGCTCCGAGAAACGGAATTCTGTAACTTCCATTGCCGGCTTTTCATAGTTCTTTTTCATACCTATTTCTCCTTTCTGATTATTTTTATTAAAGATAAATTTCAACAAAACAAATTGAAATTTATTTAATAAACCTTATTCCTTCTGCTACCATGCGCTTGCCTTCGGCGCAGACATTTGTATTCACATGACCTTGTCCGGCTCTTAAAAAATGGCCTGCAGGGCAAAATCGGCACGCTTGATTATAATCGCATTCAATACATTCCACCGGATTTTCATAAACAATACAATTTTGGTTAATTTTTTGCCAAGAAGCAACAAAACCTTCGGTTATAGGGAAGGATGCCGAAAAATCGAAAATATTGCAGGGGAGCATTTTGCCATCCCAATTGATTGAAAATGAGTTTCTGCCTGCCGCACAGGTGATTCCTTTTTTAGGGAAAATTCGCCTTTTTTCAAGTATAGGTATATAGTGTATTTCTTCACTGTCAAAAAAGTCAATATTATCGTTCCCTTGCATTAACCTTCTTTGAATTTTAAAAACTTCAACTTGCTGGTCCAATGTTGGCACATAATCTTCAAAATATCTTTCGGTGTCTTCTCTGGATTCAAAAGGGCATGAGTTTACGTTATAACTTAAAGGTTCTTTCGATTTGCAATACCTTAATACATCTTCAAAATCATCAAACATATATTTTGTCACTGTAATCGCAAAATTAAAGGGTAAATTTGCTTTCTTCATTAAATCAATAGCTTTATCTATCTTTAAAAAAGCATTTCTGCTCCCTGTTACGGACTCATAAGATTCGGGGGAACAACCGTAAATTGAAATCTGAATCCTTTGCGGTGATCTTGCTGAAAACCAGTCGACCATTTCTTCATTTAGCAACGTTCCGTTTGTCAAGACAGTAACAAGAATACCTAGCGATTGTAAGTGATTATAAATCTGTTTGAAACCGGGGTGCATGGTACATTCACCACCGGAAAGAGTCGCCATCATCATGCCGGAATCACATGCCTGGTCAATAAGCGATATCCATTGCTCTGTCGAAAGCTCATCCTGTTTCATTTGAGTCTTTTGCAAGTGAACATAACACATTTTACAATCCAAATTGCACCGTGGTGTAAGTTCAAATAACCCAATTAAAGGAATGCCTTTTGCCCATGCTGTTTGTTTTAAATATTTTAAAAATTCTTCTGACTTATTTAATCCTTCTTTATCTTCAAGCATTTTTAGAAACTGAGACATACTTTCCTCCGTTGATTTGCGATAATTTTGGAATTAAAAGTAAATAGTTTAGGTTAAAAATCACTCTTGTGTAAGTATTTCTAAACTATTCAGCTTGTCAATAAGATTGTCTAAATCGACGGAAGCAGTTTGTTCATCGACATCATATTCATCTAAAACAGCCTGAAGTAAATCCTCGCGGGATAACGACTTTTCAAGTTGTTTCCAAATAAACGCAGCTATTTCATTTACTACTATTGCACCTTCAAAATTTTTTATATTATTACCTTTTGGCATTATAATCCATTCACCAACAATATTTTTTAATATGAATCCTTCTTTTAATTTCATATCAAATTGCTCCTCTTCAAGTAAAATCGTTTTTTCATTGAATAATACTTCATTTAACAATTCTGTGGCGCTCTCTTGAGGTAAACAGAAAAGACGGTAAAACGGAACGTTTTTTGAAATGAAACGAATTGTCTGAATAACAGAGAATTTTGCCGTGTCGTCCCACATCGGAATAAAGCACTGTTTTAATAAAAGCTTAAATGCTTGATTTTCAGTCAGCTTTCTTACGTGGTTTTCTTTTGCCTGACGAACTTCAACAATAGCAGAGACCGGATAATCGTCTTGAATGAACAATTGTTCTTTGCCATCCCAAGGAACACCATAAGCACGAACTTCAGAAAGATTAGGATGCAACACAGGTCTGTCACCATTAATAATCTTAGCGCCTACAAAGTTATTCCATAATTCTGCTTGAGTGCTTTTGCCTGTCCCGGATGGCGCAGTAAATAATATGGCTTTGTAGTTATGCGCAATGAGGGATGCATGTATTGAAACATTGTTATGGTATGCAAAATTACACTCTATTGCAATTCTCAGCAAATGGAAAGCATTCATGGTTAAGGTGTTCTTATTTGAACAAGAAGTGTAATTGAAATAACAATTAAGTTCAGAACAATTATTTGAAGTTTCAATGAAGCAAAAGTTATTCTTATCTTTAGCGGAAAAAACCCATTGATTATCATTAATAACGCCGATGTCGATTCCTATTCCGGTTGAAACATTCCTAACATTTTCATTTCCAGAGTAGGAATCCAAATGGGTATAAAGATTAATTACATTATTGAAGTTGGATTTGAGGCAAAAACAAGCTAAACGTTCATCAAAAATTCCGGTAACATCGTTAACCTGTAAACAGCTGTTGGCAAAATAATATTTATGCATCTATCAAAAAAACCTTCTTATATTTTAATTAAAAAACAAAAAAATCCAATCAAAACCAGAAGTTTAAAAAAGATTTAGTAAAATAAAAAGTTAAATAATATTTTATAATTTATTTGAAGATACGCTTTAATTTCCTGACAATTCGATGGGGGAAATTCCGAAGCTTAGTTGTTTTTCGCAAAGCAGTAAGATAAAGCTTATTGTATAAGCTGCTAACTGAAATTATTTTACCGCTTCGCTCGATTTTCGTAACAATTCCAATTACATTGGATATCGGAAACGGTCCTTCGCGGTAAGGCAATGCATCACCTTTATAGAAAACCATATCCTTATCAATTTTGACAACCCTGTGCAAAAGACAATGCTTACTGTTTGCCTCTGTAAGTAAAATATCACCTTTTTTGGGGTTTCCATTAAAAGGAGATATATAAACTTTGTCCAGCAAATCATTGAATGTCGGAGCCATACTGTTACCTGTTACGATTAACCAAAAGCTTTCTCCAAGTGACAATATTTTATGCATTTCAGGGGTAAGTTCAAGGGAGTTTCCATAGTACTTCATGGGTTATGTCTCTTTTCTCACATACAAGAGATTTACATCTAAAACTATAAAATTACAGAAAGTATAGTTATATTAATAAATCATATCACAAGATATAAATGTTGTCAACAAATATCTGAGTATTTCCAATTATTTGTAGATTGCAATATTAAATGCACAAGATTTC
>CAYNMU010000004.1:0-53632 GCA_964398395.1 uncultured Eubacteriales bacterium | reverse complement strand
CGCAGCCGTAGATGCCGCTGCCTTCATCAAAGCCGATGCAGCAGTCATAAGAGCTATGGGTAACATAAGAAATAAATCTTGAATATCTGCCAACTGGAGGATTGTAAATTTACCGTCGGAACCAAAGGTCAAATGAGCCTTATATGCAGGGGTTTGATCATTGATGGCAAATGCGTTTACGCTGAGCAACAGGCTTAGGGCAAGGAACAGGGACAGGACTGCAGTAATTTTTTTCTTCATCTGTTTTCTCTCCTTAAAAATATTTAATAAAAATCAAGACTAAATGGTTTGCTGTTAAAAAATACCTTCTGTTACAAACACCTTGATGATATCCGGCAGCATAAGCAAAAACCTTGGTAGCCAATCGAGAAACACAAAGGAAGAAAGGTTTGCTACTGTTGGTAAAGCCTGTGCAGCATAATTAAGTTCGGTTGTGGTGTTGTTCCCACTGAAAGAAACTACATTCTGCCCGGTCTGTTTGGAGAGCGTCAGCGTGTCAATATTTGTGATTACATCCCCGCCCTGCGCATCCTTTTGATCAGCCAAGATATACGCTTTGAGTGTCAGCGTGCCTCCGCTGATGGATACGCTGTCAAAACAGCCCCCGATATTCGTCTGAGCTTTGCTGTTCCAATCGGTACCATTCCAGTAATTGCCGTAACCGCTTTTCTGGATAGTCAGTGCGGCGATATCAGCCACGGGCAGATATGTACCGGCCATATAACTGCGAATTTCGTACCGTTTGGTGCCGGCTGTCCCACCTAGTACATATACGGTGCCCTTTTGCGAAACCTTATTGCCAACAAGAGATTTGGTACGCAGGTACATATGGTCATGCCCGGACATCACCATGTCTACACCGCATTCGTCACATATGGCAGTCAATGCCTTTTTCACATACTGTGCATCAGGAAATTTGATATCCTGACCTAGCGAATAGGGAGATTTGTGCATAAAAACAAGTTTCCAATCTTTGGCCGTGCCGTTCATATCGTTTCTGAGCCATTTCAGCTGTGCATTGGAAAGCGACATCATATCATTGGTGTTAAGCACTGCAATGTGAGCATTGCCATAGTCAAAGGAATAATTCGCGCCGTTACGTGTCTGGACGCTTTCACTCGTATCCAGGTTGAACATATTGTTAAACCAATGCAATACATCATCATGATTGCCGGTCACGGGAACCATTGTAGTGGAGCGGTTGAGCGCAGCAAAAGCCTCATCGTAATAATTCCACTCTGCATTGTTGCTGTTGTTGGTGAAATCGCCGCAGGTCACGACGAATTCGGCTTTTGGAGCGGTTTTAAATGCTGCTTTAAGTGTATCTGCACTTTTTTGAAAATCGTTAAGATTGCTTGCCTGCACATCAGATATGTTTATAAAGTTAAAGGTATTGTCGCCGTTGTCGGTAACAAATGTTCCGGTTTCGCTCCAAAAACTGCCGTCCCCCACTTTGTAGGTGTAAGCTTCGCCGCCAGCCAGTCCGGTTACCGTTATTTTATGCATATAAGCCCCTTGCCATTCACTGCAGACCGCACCGGAAAATGTCAGCGTGCCGCTGATATCAATCCCGTTTTTATAAATGCGCACTTGTGTGCCCGTCGAAGCGTCGGTATACCAACAGAACCCCTTGGTCGCCGTGTCCGTTTTGGCGCAGACCGTTATGCGCCGAGGTTGTGTTCCTGCACTATCCTGTGCCGCGGACCCGATGCCCGGGCTTAACAACAGCAGTGACAGGCATAACAGCGCAGCAAGGCTTTTTTTAAGTGTATTTTTCATTTTTTGTTCATTCCTTTCGTTGTCACTATTTGCTAACCTTTTTGACTATACCACTATTTAAGCAAAAAATCAATTTATGTTATACCATTTTTTTATTAAAATAAATATTTAACTGCGTAGAAATCATCAGCTGTAATTAATGGTTGATAAAGTTTGCAATTCATTGACAATACCATAAGTTGGGATTATAATTGCATAGTCAACACAGTGAAAAAAGAAGAAAAAAGGAGCTCAAGAGTATGACAAAAAAAGCACTCGCCAAACGCACACTTGCAGTTGTTCTTTCTGCTTCAATGCTTATCCCGTTTGGATTAAGCGCATCTGCCGTACAGAATATTATCGGCACAAAAAATTATACAATCACAAATCCCTATGCAACAGTTAATTGGGACACATGGAAGCATTATAAGGCAAACCTTCATACACACTCAACCGTAAGCGACGGCGAAGATGCCTTCGCGGCTGTTATTGAAGCTTACTATGCAAACGGATATGATATCTTAGCCATGACCGACCACGGTGTTGTAAACAAGGGCTGGGATAAAACTCCGAATACCGTTCCGCTTCTCAGTTTTCACTATTTAAATCCATTTGAAAAGGCTATTCCGCTTACTGAGGAAAGATATAAAGAAATTACTGCCGGTACAGACCGTGGCGGCAGAAGCATGACAGATGTACCCGACGGAATAGAGCTGAATACAGCAGTGCTGACAAAAAGCCATGTTAACGGTTTCTTTGTTGATTACGGTCAAGGTGACTGGGGCAAAGAAAATGATTTTGAAGGTCCGATAGCGGCTGTCGACAAACTCGGCGGGCTCACTCACATTAACCATCCCGGAGACTGGCTTGGTTCGGCAAGCGATGTCAGCATTGCAAAAGACCCAAAAAATATTAAATTCTTCGCCGACATACTAAAAAAGTACGATTCCTGTTTAGGTATTGAAGTGCTTAATGAGCATGACAACCCCACGAGCAACGATCGTGTGCTTTGGGATGGTTTGCTTGAAAGCGTAATTCCCACCGGCAGAAATGTATGGGGTTTTTCAAACAGCGATTCACATGTTATGAGCAATATTGACTCGGAATTTGAATATTTTATGATGCCTTCAAATTCTGTCGCAAATGTCCGTACTGCTATGGTAAACGGCACCTTCTTTGCCTGCGGACGCTATGCGCACAGAGAGCTTGGGGATAATTTTACTGCAGTGGGTGATGTTCCTTCCGTTTCAAATATTAACGTTAACAATGAAACCGACCAAATCGCCATTCAAGGCACAGGTTATGATAAAATCGAATGGATTGCCAAGGGTGAAATTATTGCCACCGGCAACACAATTGATTTAAACGCATACGAAAGCCAAATCGGCTGCTATGTCCGCGCGCAGCTTATCGGTCCTGGCGGTGTCTGTTTTACGCAAGCATTTGCGGTTAGCGACGGCAGCATACCTAGTCCGGAGCCTACGGAGAATTTCTTTATAAAGCTTTGGAATGACTTTGTTTTCGCTATTAAGAGCACAAGGATTTATGTAATCGTTGACGAACTGATTAAGCAAATCAACAAGTAAAATAAGATACTAAAGTTTTGAAGCCCTCGATTTTTCGAGGGCTTCAATTTGCATAATAAGATGAATATTGACACTTATTGTTGGGTGGTTTATAATTTAAACACTGGGATTTCCATAATTTTCAATAAAAAGGAGTTGTAAAATATGCAAAAATCGAAGCTTTCAAAATGCGTGCTTTCATTTGTTCTTGCCGGAACAATGTTGGTTCCGTTCGGTGTCAGCGCATCGGCAGTACAGGACATTACAGGCGCAAAAAGCTACAAAATCATCAACCCCTACGAAACAGTTAATTGGAACACCTGGAACCATTACAAAGCAAACCTTCATACACACTGTGCCGTCAGCGACGGTCTGAACTCTCTCCCTCGAGTTGTGGAGTCATACTACGAACAAGGATACGATGTTTTAGCCATGACCGACCACGGTGCCGTAAACAGGGGCTGGAATATTATCCCCCAACCGGTTCCCATTTTAGGTTACCCCTCTATCATCAACTGGCCGAGGAAAATGACTCAGAAGCGGTATGCGGAAGTAACCACCGGCGCAGACCGCGGCGGCAGGGGCATGACCGATGTTCCGTATGGCATTGAATTAAATGCCGGCGTTATCAGAAAGAATCATGTAAACGGATTTTTTGCCGACTACGGCCAGAACATGTGGGGCAGGGAAAACGACTTTGAAACTCCGATTGCAGGTGTCGAGAAAGCCGGCGGCCTTTCCCATATTAATCATCCGGGGGATTGGCTTGGTTCCTCTGGTGATATAAATATTGCAAAAGACCCCAAAAACATCAAATTCTTTGCGGACATACTAAAAAAATATCACTCCTGTTTGGGTATTGAAGTTTTAAATGAACACGACAGTGCAACGCGAAATGACCGCGTACTATGGGACGGTTTGCTTGAAAGCTGTATTCCCACCGGCAGAAACGTATGGGGCTTTGCCAACAGCGATTCCCATCTGTTGGAAGATATTGACACCGAGTTTGAATATTTCATGATGCCCTCAAATACTGTTGCGAATGTTCGAACCGCTATGGAAAACGGCACCTTCTTCGCTTGCGGACGCTTCGCACGGCCCGAGCTTGGTGACAGTTTTGTTGCATCAGGCGATGTTCCTTCCGTTACGAATATCACCGTCAACGACATGACAGACCAAATAACAATTCAAGGTACCGGTTATGGCAAGATTGAATGGATTGCAAAGGGAGAAGTAATTGCAACCGGTAATAATATTGACTTAAATGCCTATGAAAGCCAAATCGGATACTACGTACGCGCTCAGCTTATCGGCCCCGGCGGTGTCTGTTTTACTCAGGCCTTTGCGGTTGACGATGGAAGCACGCCCAACCCTGAGCCGAACGAGGACTTGTTTGTTAAAATGTGGGATGATTTTGTTTTCGCGTTGAAGAGCACAAGAATTTATGTTGTTATTGTTGCTCTGATAAATGAATTCAATTAGCAGCCGTTATTTCCTTTCTTTGTATTGCCCGGATTTTCGGAAGGTTGACTCTCAATTTTTCGAGTACCTTCCCTTTTAATTCGATTTTTCACAACCCAATAATATGATTTGTTGACACGGATAGTTTTGCGGGTTATACTTTAAACACTTGAAATATCAGCTTAATTTGAAAATAGGAGTTGGATTATCATGGCAAAGCACAATCTGCCCAAACGTACACTCGCAATTCTTCTAGCGGCAGTCATGGCCGTTCCGTTCGGTTTAAGCGTCTCAGCCGTTCAGGACATAACCGGTTCAAAAAGCTACACAATAACCAATCCATATCAGACAGTCAACTGGGACACTTGGAAGCACTATAAAGCAAATCTTCACGCCCATTCTACGGTAAGCGACGGAGAAGATACACTTACAACTGCAATCGAAGCCTATTATGCTCAAGGATATGACATTTTGGCGATGACTGAGCATGGTGTTGTCAACAAAGGTTGGGATAAAATACCAAATACTGTTCCGATTTTAAGTTACCACTTTTTGAATCCGTTTGAAAAACCGGTTCCTTTAACCGAGGAAAGATATACCGAAATTACCACCGGTTCAGACCGTGGAGACAGAGGTATGACCGATGTCCCGGATGGAATTGAACTCAACGCAGCCGTGCTTACAAAAAGCCATGTCAATGGTTTCTTCTGCGATTACGGCCAGGGTATGTGGGGCAAAGAAAACGATTATGTTACCGCAATCGCCGGTGTTGAAAAAGCAGGCGGTCTTTCCCATATTAACCATCCGGGTGACTGGACTGGTTCGGCAAAAGATGTGAATATAGCAAAAGATCCGAAAAATATCAAATTTTTTGCTGATATACTTAAAAAATACAAATCCTGTTTAGGGATTGAAGTACTAAACGGCACTGATTCTCCGACACGATATGACCGTGTACTTTGGGACGGTTTACTTGAAAGCGTTATTCCAACCGGCAGAAATGTATGGGGCTTTTCAAACAGTGATTCTCATAATCTCGGAGATATCGGCTCAGAATTCGAAGTGTTTATGATGCCCGCCAACAATGTTGCGAATGTGCGCACCGCTATGGAAAACGGGACATTTTTTGCCTGCGGCCGATATGCCCGTCCCGAACTCGGAGATAGCTTTATGGGTACAGGTGCTTACCCGACAGTTACAAATATCACCATTGACGACAGCCGCGACCAAGTCACAATTCAAGGCGCTGATTATGACACAATTCAATGGGTCTCAAAGGGTGAGATTTTTGCCACAGGCAACACAATTGACTTAAATGAATACGAAGGTCAAATCGGTCGCTATGTCCGTGCACAGCTTAAAGGTCCGGGCGGAATCTGCATGACACAAGCCTTTATTACCGATGACGGCAGTACGCCTAGTCCAGAACCACAAGAAAATTTCTTGGTGAAACTCTGGAACGATTTTGTTTTTTCCATAATCAGCACAAGAGTCTATGTGATTATCGATAAGCTTATAATAGAACTGTCAAAAGGATAAAAATTTCGCCATCAAGCCCTCGATGAATTCGGGGGCTTGTGATGTTTAATTGGCAACCATCCAAATATCAGGCAATTACAGCTATGTGTAGAAGGAGCTGAAACGCAGTTGAAAAATACTTATTTTAAATGCTTGCTTGCCACTTTTCTCTCTTCCGCGTTATTGATTGGTTTCGGTGTTCCCGCTTCTGCTGTTGCTGACATTACGGGAGCTAAAAGTTATAAGATTACCAATCCATACGAAACGGTTAATTGGAGCACATGGGCGCACTATAAAGCAAACCTTCATACGCATTCCTTTGTCAGCGACGGCGAGGTAGGGCTTGATGAAATGGTTGAGGAACACTATACCCAAGGATATGACATTTTAGCGATGACAGACCATGGCTGTGTAAACAGAGGCTGGAATGTGAAACCGCAGCCTGTTCCCTTGTTCAGTTACAACGCAATATTTAAAAAACTGACATATTTGACAAACGAACGTTTTGCGGAAATTACTGCCGGAACAGACCGCGGCGGCAGAGGAATGACAGATGTGCCCTTTGGCATTGAACTGAATGCCGGTTCATTAACAAAAACACATGTCAACAGCTTCTTTACCGATTACGGTCAGAATATTTGGGGTATAGAAAATGATTATGAAAAGCTTATCGCCGGTGTTGACGCACACGGCGGATTATCGCATATCAACCATCCCGGCGACTGGCTTGAATCATCAAAAGACATAAACATAGCCAAAGATCCTAAGAACATTAAGTTTTTCGCCGATATACTGAAAAAATACAACTCATGCCTGGGAATTGAGATTAATTACGGTGATGGTACAGTTACTCGTTACGACCGCGTGCTTTGGGACGGCTTGCTTGAAAGCGTTATCCCTGCCGGCAGAAATGTCTGGGCTTTTTCAAACAGCGATGCCCACAAATTCAGCGACATTAACTCCGGCTTTGAAGTTTTTATGATGCCCGAAAACAATGTTAAAAATGTTCGTACCGCCATGGAGAACGGCACATTCTTTGCCTGTGGTTATTTTGACGATTCGGGTGTTTACCCTTCAGTTACAAGTATTACCGTTGATGACAGCCTCGACCAAATTACAATTCAAGGTGCAAATTATGACACAGTCCAATGGGTTTCCAAGGGTGAAATTATTGCTACCGGCAACTCAATTGATTTAAATGCATACGAAAGTCAAATAGGTGCTTGCGTTCGTGCGCAGCTCAAAGGTGCCGGCGGGATATGTTATACTCAGGCTTTTGTTACCGATGACGGAATTACGCCGATACCAATAGCCGAAGATTCTTTTTTTGTGAAGCTTTGGAATAATATTTTTTTTGCTGTAAAAAGCACAAGAATTTTCGTTATTTTTAATGAGTTGATTAAAGAATTGGCTTAAGGTTAAGACTTTTTAAACAAGAACCCTCGATTTTATCGGGGGTTCTTTCGTATTTAACTTGGCTCTACAAAAGGCCATGTAAAGCTGATATACTTTACGTGTTTTGTTGACACAAATGCTCTGCGGGCTTATACTGATTACAGCAAATATATAAGGAGTAATGGCACATGGCTGAATACAGAATAACAAACCCTTACAGCACCGTTGATTGGCATACTTGGGGTCATTTCAAAGCCAACCTTCATACTCATTCTGTTGTGAGTGACGGCAAGGTCGACTTTAAGGATATGATTGAGGCATATTACACCCTAGGATTTGATATTCTTGCAATGACAGACCATGGTTGTGTAAACAGAGGCTGGAATATTAAGCCTCAGCCTGTGCCATTATTAAGCTATAATTCAATATTTAAAAAACCTCGATATTTAACCGACGCTCGATATTTGGAAATTACTACGGGCTCCGACAGAGACGGCAGAGGTATGACGGATGTCCCATTTGGGATTGAGTTGAATGCTTTTGTGTTTTCAAAAAGCCATGTCAATAGTTATTTCGTTGATTACGGACAAAACAAATTGGGCAGGGAAAATGATTTTGAAACCTGTATTGCGGCAGTGGATGCGCTTGGCGGTTTAACGCATATTAACCATCCGGGTGATTGGCTATGTTCAGCAAAAGATATCAATATTGCAAAGGACCCAAAGAACGTAGAGTTCTTTGCTGAAATACTAAGAAAATATCCTTCCTGCTTAGGTATTGAGGTGCTGAACAGAGCAGACAACGCAACTCGGCACGACCGTGTTTTTTGGGATGGCCTGTTAAAAAGCGTAGTCTCAACCGGCAGAAATGTTTGGAGTTTTGCAAGCAGTGATGCACACAGCTTAATCGGGATTGATACATGCTTTGAGGTTTTTATGATGCCCAAAAACAATGTCAAAAATGTTCGTACAGCCATGGAAAACGGCACATTCTTCGCTTGCGGGCGCTATGCACGCAATGAAATAGGCGAAAGCTTTGCCGGCACAGGTGATTATCCGACGGTTACAAGTATAACTGTTGATGATGAAGCCGCACGAATCACAATTCAAGGGCAAAATTATACTGAAATACAGTGGGTTTCCGATGGTGAAATTGTTACTGTCGGCAATACTGTTAACCTGAACGATTATAAAGAAAAAATTGGTTGCTATATTCGTGCACAACTCATAGGTCCCGGAGGGATCTGTTTTACACAAGCCTTTATAGTTGATAACGGCAACATTTCCGCAATGGTGCATGATGAGACCTTTTCAAACAATACTCAGCCGGCTTTTAAGTTGAAAGCAAGATTTCATGCAATCTTTAAAGAGCTTTTGACAAGAAGCATCCTTCTGTTTAAAAAGGATCAGCTATAATTGCATCTTAACCTGCTAAGCATCTTCCTTTAAAGTTTTTCACGCAAAACTTACCTGTTCACCTCCACTCTTTGGTATAATTTATATATCAAATGTGCTTTATGCTAATATTCATTGACTGTTACAGGTTAATTTGTTAGAATGATAAAAGAAGATGCTGGGTGTGATAATTTTATCTAAAGTAAAGCTGAGTAAAAGTAACTGGTTAAACCTTGTACTTTTTTGCTAAACGAGGCAAACAGCCTAATAGATAGAAAATGTCTACATCAACACCTGCATATCAGATTCTTGGAGGTAGCGGTTTTTATGGAAAAAATACCTAATGAGCAAAACGAAGATAACAGGCAAACGCAACGAGTCGATCCCGTAAATGAAAGCGCTCCAAAGGAGCATAGCAGTCACAGCGGCAGCCATAGAAGTTCCGGCAGCCACAGCAGCACTCATAGCAGTTCGAGCGGTCACAGCAGCAGTCATGATGGTTCGAGCAGTCATAGCAGCAGCCGTGATAGTTCGAGCAGTCACAGCAGCAGCCGTGATAGTTCGAGCGGTCACGGCAGCAGTCGAGACGGTTCAAGCGGTCACAGCAGCAGTCATAGCGGTAAAAGCAAAGATAAAAGCGAAAAATCAAAAATTAGTCTTTATAAGCGCGTTAGGCACAAGATTAAATATTTTTATTGGAAGTACAAAAGGCGTTTGAAAAAAGCAAGCCGAATAAAAAAGGCCGGATATCTCGTTATTTTAATATGCATTATGCTTTTTATTGCCGTAATGACTAAATTTGCTATAAACCGCGCGAATAACACCAAAGACCCAACAGGTTCTCAGGTTGTTACCATGCAAACCACTATTCCTCCTACAACCGTGAAGCCGGCACCGATACCGCCTGCAGTTGTCACTTTTTATCAGATTAATGACACGTATAAGGTTGACGAAAGTTTTTCTTCGGGCTTTATGGTTGAATTGCCAAATATCTTTTCAAAAAAACCTTTGGCAGTAAGAATTAACGCTGAGATGGATAAAATAAAACAAGCCGTCAAAAATACATATAATTCAGTCGACAACATCAAGACTTACAGGGAACAATACAATTACTCTTATGACTCTTTTGTAAAGGACAACATACTTTTCATTTCCGTCTTCACTTCACACAACAAAAAATCAGGTGATGTTATTACCTCAAACAAATATTATGCTTATAATTTTGAAACAGATAAAATTATTAATAATAGTGAAATAATAAGTATGTTTAATTTAGAAGTTCCACAAATTGTTGACATTACAAATTCTGCTTTGCGCGCAGTTGGCGCAGTACCGATTGACAATATCGATAATTTTAAATTTTTTGTTAAGGAAAACGGCAAGCTCTTTGCTGATGTAAAAGTAACCGCGCTAATGGGTGGCACATATTCAGAGTTGGTTCAGCTGACTTAGCTATACCTGATGGGCAGTGGACGCTGATTAGTGTTCTTTGGTTTGTAGAATAAAGGAATGGTGATTGTCATAAAAAAACTCGCCTTAGCGGTAATCATTTCATGTGTCATCATGTCTCTGCTTTTATTTGCGGGTTGCAATATATTGCCGAAAACCAACACAACCGAAAACACAGCAGCTTTGCAATCTGATACATCCCAAACTGCCCAAGGAAAAGCGGAAGTCTCAACACAAACACCGTCATCCGAACCGCCGGCAATATCCACCTACTATGAACTTAACAAAACAGTTCAACTCGATGCTGAATTTACAGTAGGATTTATTGTTAAGCTCCCCAAAATTATTTCCGATAAACCCGGAGCGATGGAAATCAATGCCGAAATTGATGAAATAAAAACCAGGGTCGAGCAAGCCTATAGCTTAATAACCAACCTTAACGAGTTTACCGAACAACACACATACTCTTATGAATATTATGTCAAAAACAATGTCATATTCATTTCAATCAATGGTTCAATCGGTTATTGGCAAAGTGAATTTGTAGTCGGTAACTTGTATTTTGCCTATGACTATGTGCTTGATAAGTCAATTTCGAACAGTGAAATTGCTGATATGTTCAGCCTTGGAGAATCGCAGATAGTTGATATGGTTAACTTGGAATTAGCAGCCAAGGGTGCCGCTGAAATTAGCAGTTTTGATAAAATCACTCTATTTGTTAACGCAGCAGGTAAACTCGTTGCTGATGTTTCGGTCGAAGACTTAGTAATGAGTGGAGAATCTTCGGAGTTAGTTGTACTTGCTTAATCATTAACTATTATGGACATGGCATTCTACCTGTTAGAAAAACACTCGAAAAAATAAAACTTTAATGCCCTCTAAACAGACTTCGTTTAGAGGGCAATTATCTTTAACTTTTTTGCAACCGATTTAAATGGATTTCTGCCTATTCCTCTCTTCTGAGAGTCCTTCTCAAAAACTCACGCAGGCGCTCGTTCTTCGGATTTGTGAAGAATTCCTCAGGCGGAGAGACTTCGACCACCATACCGTCCGCCATGAAGACGACTCTGTCGGCAGCATCCTTAGCAAAAGCCATCTCATGCGTGACAACGATCATAGTCATGCCTTCCTCGGCAAGTTTTTTCATAACCGCTAAAACCTCACCGACAAGCTCAGGGTCAAGTGCTGATGTCGGTTCGTCAAAAAGCATCACTTGCGGGTCCATTGCAAGGGCTCTAGCAATAGCAAGGCGCTGCTGTTGACCACCGGACATTTTGCTCGGGTACTCGTTTACTTTTTCCTCAAGTCCAACCCTTTTTAAAAGAGCTTCAGCCTTTTCCATCGCCTCAGAATCGCTTCTTTTCCGAACCTTTGTCTGAGCGACCATGATGTTCTGCAGCGCAGTCATATGCGGGAAGAGGTTGAAACTCTGAAAAACCATCCCAAGCTCAAGCATAATGGCAAGGCGCTTAGCCTTTGGAAGTTTAACTTTATTTGTAAGACTACCCTTTTCTCTATCTTCAATCAAAACATCATCAACATATATTTTACCGCTGTTAATGGTTTCAAGTCCGTTGAGCGAACGAAGATATGTTGATTTACCTGCGCCGGAAGGCCCTACAATACAGACAACCTCACCGGGCTCTATCGTTAGGCTGACATCTTTTAAAACTTCCAGCGAGTGGAAACTTTTGCACAAATTTTCCGTTTTTATCATTGACATTATCTATATCTCCCCTATTCGTAAACAGACAGCTTCTTTTCAAGCTTGTTGAAAATGAAGGTAAAAACCGCGGTAATGACAAGATAAATAACCATCGCTGGTATATAAACAAGAGCGCTTGCCTTGTCAGATGCAATCATTGATGTCTGGAATGTCAGGTCGGTTAAAGAGATTATCGAAACCAGCGAAGTATCTTTGAGCACCATTACAAACTCGTTGCAAATCGGCGGTATCATTCGGCGGTATGCCTGCGGAATGACAATAAGCCTCATCGTTTGCGTATAAGTCATCCCCAGTGCCTTTGAGGCCTCGAGCTGACCTTTATTAATCGACTGAATGGCGGCTCTGATGATCTCAGCCAGATAAGCTGCTATATTAAGAGAAAATGCTATCCATGCTGCCACAAAGCGGCTTTTAATATTTAATGCAGGAAAAAGCAATGGGACCGTGTAGTAGATAAAAAACAATTGCATTAAAAGTGGAGTACCCCGGAAGAAGAAGATATACGCGCCGCAAGGTTTATTAATAATCTTTCTCTTTGAGATTTTTCCGAGTGCCAAGAACACGCTTAAAACAAGCGCGGTCAAAACTGAAAGAATAGAAAGTGATATTGTTGTCTCTGTAGCTTTCAGCAGCGCCGGCATCCAGTCCAGCATTCTTTGCAAATTTTCCATCAGAACACCCCGTTCAATCAGAAGGGCTGCCCCGAAGGACAGCCCTTCTATATTATTACTTTAGTTATTAGGTACGGCTAGAACGATCTTGTTGGAGATATATGGCTGTGTTAAAATATATGCTTCCTGTCTCTCCGGCGTAATGCTTACGGATGACATGATCATATCAAACTCGCCCTTATTCAAAGCCGCGAAGATTCCGTCCCATGCTGTATTCACTATTTCAAGATTAAGCCCGAGAAGAGCGGCCAGTTTACCGGCAAGTTCAACATCAAATCCGATTTTTGTTACACCGTCTTTGTCCAACATCTCCATTGGAGGGTAACCGATTTCCATACCTACCTTGAGAGTGCCATTGGTTAATGTCTTGAGTTTTGTGAGATCCAAAACAGGCTTGACAGTTACGGTTCTTACGCCTTTTGTAACATCCGAACCAAAGTATTTTTTCGCGATTGTCGTCACAGTACCGTCATAATATAACGTATCGATTGCTTTTTCAACAATAGCTGCCAAATCATCGCTGCCTTTTTTAAGACAGATGCCCATCGGCTCGCCAACATCATTTTGCCAGACAATTTTGGTTGTGTCTGTGTAGCCGGCTGCGACAACCTGGTCAACCAAAATGGCGTCAACTCTTCCAAGAGCCATGTCGGAATAGCATTGGGTTACTTTTTTGTAACGCTGGATTTCAAAGGTAACCTGACCCTTCGCAAGGAGTTTTTTTGCGAAATCATCAGATGTGGTTGCGGACTGAACGGCTACTTTTTTGCCGTTAAGTGCTAGCAATTCCGGTGCTAATGTTTCGGTAACCTTCGTTGTTGCTTTTGTTGTTTTGTCATCGGTCTTGCTAGTACATGCGGTAAAAGTAAAACCTACAAACAACATTGCCAAAAGAACACTAATGAGCTTTTTCATAATTTTTCCCCTTCCGTTTTTAAATTGTTATTATACTATCATTTGTTATACATATTGTCAAGTACGAAACAGAGAATAATAACTTAAAAATGCAAAGAACCGACAGATGAAAACTGTGGCTCTTTTATGTATTAATTTTACTGAGTTTTTACCAACTGAACAACCATGTCCCCCATCTCAACCGTTCCGACTTTTTTCAAGCCCTCTTCATATATATCTGGTGTACGCATGGTTTTCATGGCTTCATCAACCGCTTTTTCAATCATCGCAGCGGCCTCCGGCAAGTTGAATGAATATTTCAGCATCATAGCAACCGAAAGGATTGTCGCCAAAGGATTCGCAACACCCTTGCCCGCGATATCCGGGGCGGAACCGTGGATTGGTTCATACAAACCGAAACTGCCTTCCGCTAAACTTGCTGAGGCAAGCATACCGATTGAACCGCTGAGCATAGAAGCTTCATCCGAAAGAATATCGCCGAAAAGGTTTGAGGTAACAATAACATCAAACTGCGTGGGTCTGTTGATTAGTTGCATGGCGCAGTTGTCCACATACATGTGCGAAAGTTCAACCTCCGGGTAATCCGCCGCCATCTCAATAACCGTTTCTCTCCAAAGGCGGGAGGATTCCAATACATTTGCCTTATCAACCGAACAAAGCCGTCCGCTGCGGATTTTTGCCATTTCAAAACCGACCTTGGCAATTCTTTTTATCTCCGGCACGGTGTACATCTCTGTGTCAAAAGCTGCCTGCACGCCATTTTTCTCATAGCGTCCCCGCTCGCCGAAATAGATGCCGCCTGTAAGCTCCCTGATAACCATTATATCCAAGTTATCGCCGATGATGCTCGCTTTAATGGGTGAAGCCGCCTTAAGCGCCTCGAATATTCTTGCAGGGCGCAGATTGGCGTAAAGACCTAAAGCCGCGCGAATGCCCAAAAGGCCTGCTTCCGGCCTGAGATGCCCGGGGAGTGTATCCCACTTGGCTCCGCCGACGGCACCGAGCAGCACGCTGTCGGACTTTTTGCAGGAGTCTACCGTAGCCTGCGGAAGCGGCACACCGGTTGCGTCAATTGCGCGGCCGCCCATCAGCTGAAAATCATATTCAACCGAAAACCCGAATTTTTCACCGGTGGCGTTGAGAACCTTCATTGCCTCATCAACAATTTCCGGACCGATTCCGTCACCTTTTAGGACTGTGATTCTATAATTTTTCATACATTAACCTCATTAACTAATTTTTAATTTCAAAATAAATAACTTATATCAGTTTACTAAAAAATATTGATTTTATCAAGGCATTCAATCATATTTTAGTGAACGGTTGATTGCGCAAAGAACACCCCTGATTGATGCGTAGTTGATGTTATGAGAAATACCGACGCCGAAGATATTCTTGTCTTCCGGTGAAATCAACTGGATGTATGATACAGCGGTCGCATCGGAGCCGATTGATATGGCATGCTCGGAGTAGTTAACAAACTGGTAGCCGCTGACACCAACCGTTGCCAGTGCGTTGAAGAAGGCGTCAATCGGACCGTTACCGGTGCCGCTGATAGCAACAGCCTCGTTGCCGTTGTTTTTCAGCTGACCTTCAAAGCGAACCTTGGGCGAATCGTCGTAAATCTCGCTTTCCTCAAAGAACTTATGGCTTATAAGCTTATATGGTTCATCAATGTCAATATATTCGCTCTTGAATAACTCCATAACCTCATCGGCCTGTATTTCTCTGCCAACCTGCTCGCAATAGTGCTGGACAATTCTGCCGAATTCCGGATGCATGGCCTTGGGCAAATTATAGCCGAACGTGTTGTTCATTACAAACGCCACGCCGCCCTTGCCGGACTGGCTGTTGATTCTGATAACCGGCTCATACTCGCGCCCGACATCTGCGGGGTCAATCGGCAGATACGGTACTTCCCAAAACTCCGTGCCGCTGTCACGCATATACGCTTCACCCTTGTTGATAGCATCTTGATGCGAGCCGGAGAATGCCGTGAACACAAGCTCGCCGACATACGGGTGGCGGATTGGCACAATCATTTTTGTTGTACGCTCATAAATTTCGCGCACACGGTTGATGTCGCTTAAATCAAGCCCCGGGTCAATTGCCTGGGTATACATATTCAGCGCGAGCGTGATGATATCCACGTTGCCTGTGCGCTCGCCGTTGCCGAAAAGCGTGCCCTCTATCCTGTCTGCACCTGCGAGTAAACCGAGCTCTGCAGTCGCCACAGCCGTTCCCCTGTCGTTATGCGGGTGAAGGCTGATGATAGCCGCTTCGCGGTTAGGCAGGTTTGTGCAAAAATACTCAACCTGGTCGGCAAAGCAATTCGGGGTGCTGCTTTCAACGGTGGACGGCAAGTTTAGAATAATCTTATGTTCTTTATCCGCGCCGATAGCTTCCATAACACTTTGGCAGATTGAAACCGCGTAGTCCGGTTCTGTACCCATGAAGCTTTCGGGGGAATACTCGTAACGGATATTGCTCCCGTTGCGTGCAATTGCTTCGTCGCCGAGTGTTTTTATCAATTTGGCACCGCTGACGGCAATTTCTATAATACCCGCCATATCCTGCTTAAACACAACTTTGCGCTGAAGTTTAGATGTTGAGTTGTAAAAATGCACAATCACATTCTTTGCGCCGTCAATGGCTTCAAACGTCTTGCGGATTAAATGCTCGCGCGCCTGCACAAGCACCTGAATGGTGACATCGTCCGGGATATGTCCGCCGTCAATTAATTCACGGAGGATTTCATATTCGGTTTCGGAAGCGGATGGGAAACCCACCTCAATTTCCTTAATCCCTATCTCACAAAGTGTTTTGAACATCTCCAGTTTTTCATCGAGGTTCATCGGGTCCACGAGCGCCTGATTGCCGTCCCTGAGGTCGACACTGCACCAAATGGGCGGATGCTCGATTGATTTTGACGGCCATTGCCTGTTGTTGAGTTCAACAGCCTCAAACGGGATGTACTTTTTGCAACCTTGCTTCATAATTATGATCAATCCTTTCTCAGATATTTGGATGTTTAAATAAAAAAACGCCCCTATGCCAAAGGTTAACTTCAGCATAGGGGCGTGGATATCATTCCTCGCGGTACCACCCTACTTCAACGGCAAAGCCGTCCTCATAGACCTCCAATAAGGCCTTGACCTTTAACGCTGTCTTGCGTCCTGCCCTATGATTTCAGGCAGGCGACTCCGGAACGAGTTATGCACACATTTTGCGGCACCGGTTCACAGCAACCACCGGCTCTCTGAGGCTCGCAAGGCGAAACATCATGTTTCACTGTGTCTTGTTTCCTTCACAGTCTTTTTGGAAAAAACTTTTTCTATTGTACTGTCATTATATCAGCATAAATTGGTTTGTCAACTGTTTTTTTAATTCTTTTGCCATTCTTTGCCAATTTTAATCCGTGTTAATCCGTGTTTTTATCTCTCATCCCTTAATTAACTCATTTTAATTGAATCTTATCCCTATCCTACTATATCGACACCTAACTGTTTCATGAAATACTGAAATACTGTGACGATGCCAATAATCGGCATGAGAAATGGTCCAACTAGTATCATTCCGAAACCGCCGGTAAGCGGAACGATTGGGAGTAAAAGCACGGCAATCGGTGTCAGGATGGGCGTGAGCAGCAGACAACCTAAACCCAGCCCTGCCATTGCCCATGGACCAAGATCAGAATCGATAATACTGCCGGAAACGCGAACACCGGCACCCTACGTATAAAGGGTTTGCGTTGCTCCGTTTTCATCCGTATAGGTATTGATAGCAACCGGATAATAAGTGACACTTTTCCGACCCTCTTCGGTGAGCATTTGCTCAAAGGTAATTGAGCGTTCAAGTTTTGCCCCCGTGACAACAGGCTCACGGATATCGCCCTCTTTAAACCAGTCATAATCGTACCACGCATAGCTCAGTGTACCCGGTGCGCCTTGAGGAAGCTCAGCTACCGCTTCCAGTGTTAAAGTGCCGCCAACCGGGATTGAAGCCGTCTCCGGGGGTTGTTTGGTTATCAATGGCGCGTAAGGATGGGCAATTAGAACAGAAAGACTGTTGCTTTTGCTATAAACAAAAGTTTTTTCACCCGCACTATTTGTATACTCATTCCAGACTACCACCTGAAACCAGGCAATATGCGAGGAACGCGGTTTCATCTTCTCTGTTATAACGACTTCGAGTTTTTTCTCATTTTCGGATATGGTGATACCTTCATTGCAGTCGGACGGCCAGTAATATTGCCAGTTATATCTTAGCTTACCCTGTACGCCTGCGGGGAGTTTTGCGTCCACTTCCAGCGTAAATGTATCACCGATATAAGCACGCACGGGACTATTTGGCTGTTTGGTAATAATCGGCGCATATGGGTCGTCTGCTGCCATAGCCGGGATAAGTAATCCAAACACCAGCACATGTGTCAGCATTATGCAGAGAATGCGTTTAGTCGTCTTCATATAGATAAACCCTCCTTATTAACTTTCAGATTAATTTTGTCAAGACTGGGGAATGTTTCATCCGTCTTGCTGTGATATCTCTGTTCCATTGACTTTTACAATTAGAATTAATACTTTCCCCATTGTATCACACTATATTCTATATTGCAAATTTTATATTATAAAAAATTCACCGGATAAATGCATTGCTGCGTTCGTCCGGCTGTTTTGTTTGTTTTAAAGACAGGTTGACTGTTAATCTTTCTTTCGTTCTTCCTGTGTCTTAGTTAAACCGCGTTTTCCCCATACCCAAGCTGTGCCAAACGGGCACGGAACTTCTCCAAATCAGCAGCATATTTCGGGTCATCAATGAAATTTACTGTTTCCTCCGGGTTTCGTTTTAAATCAAAAAGCACCTCGGGCATATTTTGATAAAACTGGTATTTTAAATCGTCAATTTTAATCATCAGATTATTAACGTAATTATTATCCTTCACGGCGTCATGCCCGCCGTCGGAAAAGTGCGAAACGGTTTCGTTATTCCATCCGTCAGTATTGCCGCGCATCAGCGGTACCAGACTGCGGCTGACCAATCCGTCCGGCGCCGGAATGCCGCAAAGCTCGCAGAAAGTAGCGAACAAATCGCAGAGGTTAACATTTTTGTCAACTGTATTGCCGCCCGCGAATGCTTCGGGGTAACGGATAAAAAGAGGAACCTTTACGCTGCCCTCATAAAACTTCTGTTTTTCCCAAACGGAGTGCTCGCCCAGCATCTCTCCGTGGTCGGATGTATACACAATTATCCATTCATCAAGGTTCTGTCCGGCGTTTTCAAGCGCCCGCAGCACTTCGCCGAAATGTTTGTCAACGGTTTCAACCATCGCGTAGTAGGCGGCAATGCACCGCCGGATTTCCCGCTCGCTTGCATCGATACCCGGAACCACAGCCCGGCGTTTCAAAAACGGATGGTCAGAATGTTGCTGATTAGTATACAGCTTCACCCTGTTCAGATAGTAGGAGAATTTTTCTTCGCTCGCGCTGTAAGGATAATGCGGCTGCACCAAACTGACTTTCAGCAGCAGCGGCTGGTTGGACTGCTCCCTGTCATAGTATGGGTTCACAAAATAATCGTCGATAAATTTAAGGGCGCCGTCAACGGTATAGCGGTCTTCGGTGATGTTCGGCGCATTGCCGATGCCAGCCCGTTTGATTTCTTTCGCATCATCCCATTTATAATCCATAAAGGGTCTGGAGTACTTGCTGAATTCCTCGGGTTTTATTCCGCCGATGTACGCTCTGTCAATATTTGCCTCGCAGCCGATTCGCCTGTTGAAGCCCATCATGTTGTCCTGCCCTCTGGCGTGCAGTTTGCCGCAGGCGACGGTTTGGTACGCGTATTGCGAAAAAAGGCGCGGAAAGGTCATGTAACCCGGCGCCAAAGGAAATGCGCCTTCGCAGCCGCATGTTTTCGGGAGCTGCCCGGCCAGCATACACTGCCTCGCAGGGACGCAAACCGGCGACGGGGTGTAGGCGTTGGAAAACACAACGCCCGATTGAGCCAGGCGGTCCAAATTCGGCGTGCGTACAATTTCATTGCCTGAAAAACCCGCAACATCAAAGCGGTGCTCGTCACTCATCAGAAAAAGAATGTTCGGTCTTTCCGGCATTTTCCCAGCTCCTTCGCTTCAGTTGCAAAATTTTAGACCGGGTCAACAATCTCCCCGGTTAAATAATATCTTTTATACGCATCGTGATAAGCCTGCTTGCCCATATCCAGCGAGTAGTAATGTGAATAAGAAAATGTCACGTGATTCTCAACATATTTTGATGAGATTTTCATTTGCGTGACAAACCTGGATATCGGTGCACTGCTCCAATTAGCCTGTACAAAGTTTTCGTTGTTCGCCCAGAAGGCAAGACCGTGCTTTGTATCAACCGCGTTTTTGATAGCGGAGAAATATTTATCCAGTTCATCTAATTTTATGTAGCCCGCGCCCACAGAATCCTGGCAGCAATATATATCACCCGGTCTGAATCGTGTAAGGCTAAAGAGCTTTACACACGAAATTTGTGTCTGCAACGGTGAAATATCCGAACCGATAAAAGGCGAGAGCATCAGCGGCATGGATGGGTCAAGTTTTGTTAAAAAATCGAGGTTAATGTTCAGCATATCGGCACATTGGTACTCATACGGCCAAATTGCGTTTGAAAACTCCCATGTAAAATACCAGCCGTGCATCGCATTGGGATATTTTTCTTTATACAATCCATACATTTCGTTGGCAATTTGATTACCGAGCTCCGCCTGCATGGTGTACCATTTTTTATCCTTGACAAATTTGCTCCACCATTCGTCCGCAACATTTAATCCTAAAAATATTTTCATACCACGAGCTTCGGCTGCGGCCAGGCATCGCTCAACAAAGCCTTTGTAGCCGCTTACCGAGCCCTCGGCAGGATTTTGCTCTGCAAGGGCAGACGGGTAATAAACATTTTCAAACAAACCATTTGGCGTTGATGCGGTGCTTTGCAGAATAGCGGTGTCAATCCCCACTTCAAGCAGGTTATCGAAATGCCTGCCAATCTCTTCTTCGCTGAAACCGGCGAAAGCCCAAGCCTGCATAAAGGTACCCGAAACCGTCGGATGTTCCGCCTCAGGAAGTTCCTGTTTGCACAGGAAGTTCGAAAAGATGCTTATAACCGCGACAATCGCCAGCACATAGCTGACAACGCTTTTAAAAAATCCTGCAAGCATGGCATCCTCCTTTTTGGATTTGGATATGTTTGAATATTATATTTTAAAAGCTTTTGCAAGGTCTAAATCAACATAGCCCGCTATCGCGGCAGGTGTCCAGCTTTCTCCGGTGCCCGTTTCAAAGGCGACCCCGACCTGAAGATTGGTGGCATCGTAAAATATGCTCATCACATTGCCGGAATTGTCCCCTGCCATTTTGCAGATATTCAGTGCCTCATCGCGAGTCATCGGGTGCGGATTTGCCTCGGAAAAATGCCAGTCCTCTTTCCCCGCTAAATCAAATGTTCCACCCTCGGTTACTGTTTTTATCATCTGTGAAATCGGCTGATAAAGGTCTTTCCATGTTCTTCCTTCTTGTGCATTGCCGGAATTTTTTGCACCTGCCGGTCCTTTATCCGCATATTGACCTCTTCGGACACTCTTAGAGAAAGCTGTGTCCGCACGGAAAGTTGCGTTTTTAAGCGGAAGCCCATAATATACCGGTTTGCCGTCAAAAAGAATTGTTTCCCCGCTCGTATCGACACAGACAGCGTTCAGCTCCTGCGGGTCGTTATCATAGAGTATTTCTGTGTTTTCAGCGTCCACTTCAATGGATATGCCCTGCGGAGCATATCCCGGTGTGCCTTTTCGGCGTGGATCTCCCCAGCCTGCGTTGAAACAATAACCCTGCACAAAGTTCCCATTTTTGAAAATGTCCACGGCTTCATCAATATTCTTCGCGCCTTCCAAGACTTCACGGAAAACATAGTGCCATGGTCTTCCGTCATAGGTTTCGCGGGCATTAAATGCGCCTATTTCACTCAGAGCGATACCTTCTTCATTAATGCCGGCCATTGCGCCGAGAACGCCGATATAACCGAAAATCACGGAGGCGATACCAAGTTCTCCGCTTTCTTTTATCGGATGAAAAACCGTGACACATTTGTTTGCGGAGATACCCGTGTCTTTTGCCCAGTCAAGGTTTCGGCAGCCGTACAGATTGCCGTCTTCGCACCGATCGCCCCATGCCATAAAGGCACTGCATGTTATGGGTGTAATGTCCCTATTTTTCCCGTCCCATACCGGTTTAATATCCTCTTCAGGCTCTTCAAGCAACTGTCCAAGCATCTCTTCCATATGCCCATAACCGGTAAATTCGGGTACAGATTCGAGTGTCTCCATCATATCAAGGCTCAGTGGTACACCCGCCTCCTTTGCGCCGTCAACAATGCCGATAAGCTCTTGTAAATATATATCGGACGTATGCTTAGAATAATGAGACCACGCTTTTTTTCCGATTACAGGGATAGCTTCTTCGGGCAGCCCCGACTGACAAAGCATTTTTTCCATCAATCCATACGTTTTAAAAATAATATCACCCAGCATCACACCGTATTGTCTGCCCATCTCATAATGGCTTCCGATCAAATGCGCGGCATATAGCACGCCTTCCGGCGCGGTCAGTGTTTCAACAAAAGCGTTGCCTTCATGATGTATGACTTTACCGCCAAAGCCGTTTAATCTGATAGTTTTAGAATTTTCCATATCATTGCCTCCAAATTTAACTAAAATAATATAAAACCAAAGTACGCTGATAATTATATCACGGTTTTTCGTATACCTCAACATCATTCTTTATTAAAAAACCTTGTTTTTTTAAACAATATTACCAAAATTTTACTAAGATTTGACACAACACTTTGAATAAAATAGTCAAAAAAGCTTGAAATCTAACTTTTATTTTGTTATAATCTTTAAACATATAATAAGTCAAAATGTTTTTGCTAATCATGATTTGTCGGAAAGGAGGTGTCATATTTTGAAAAACGACCCTGTACCATCCTATCTGTTTCACCAGGGAACTAATTTTAAAGCCTATGAATATATGGGTGCGCACCGTCTTGCCGATAATTCGACCGTTTTTCGCGTTTGGGCACCTCACGCCTCGGCCGTAAGCGTAGTCGGTGATTTCAATTGTTGGAATACTTCTGCAAACCCCCTAAAAAAGCTCAATGAGCAAGGTCTTTGGGAGTGTGTCGTTGGGGGTATCAAACAGTTTGATATTTATAAATACAGTATCACCCCCTCCAAAGGAAAAACATTTTTAAAATGCGACCCCTATAGCTTTCACACAGAAACAAGACCCGGCACGGCATCCAAATTCTATGACCTTGAAGGTTTCAAATGGAACGACGAGGAATGGCTTGCGAACAGAAAAAACACTTCGGTTTATGAAAGCCCTGTTAACATATATGAGGTCCATGCAGGTTCATGGCAGCAGTATGCAAACGGTTCAAAACTGCCTTACAGAGCACTTGCCGAACAGCTTGTGCCATATGTACTTGAAATGGGCTATACACATATTGAGCTGATGCCTTTGGGTGAGTATCCTTTTGACGGTTCCTGGGGTTATCAGGCAACCGGGTACTTCTCCCCTACCTCACGCTATGGCGAACCCAAGGATTTTATGGGTTTTGTTAATAAATGCCACGAAAGCGGCATAGGTGTCATTTTGGACTGGGTACCCGCGCACTTTGTTAAGGATGCGCACGGTTTAGCGAATTTTGACGGTGCAGCCTGTTATGAATATACAGACCCTGTTAAAGGAGAGCATCTGCAGTGGGGTACCAAAGTTTTTGATTTCGCCCGCAATGAGGTGCAAAGCTTTCTCGCTTCAAGTGCTATGTATTGGTTTGATAAGTATCACCTTGACGGTTTAAGAGTGGACGCGGTTGCATCTATGCTTTACCTTGATTATGGCAGAGACAGCGGAAAATGGCAGCCTAATATTAATGGCGGCCGCGAGAATTTAGAGGCTGTCGCTTTTCTTCAAAGATTGAACGAAGCTATTTTTAGGGACTTTCCGGATGTGATGATGATTGCCGAGGAAAGCACCGCTTGGCCAATGGTTTCTAAACCGGTGTTTTCAGGCGGATTGGGTTTTAATTTTAAGTGGAACATGGGTTGGATGAACGATTGTCTTAAATATTTTTCATTAGACGGTATAATAAGAAAATTCAATCACAACTTCTTGACCTTTTCGCTGACCTATGCCTTTTCCGAAAACTTCGTTTTGCCGATATCCCACGATGAAGTTGTTCACGGCAAGCATTCGCTTATTGATAAGATGCCCGGCAGCTATGAAGAAAAATTTGCAGGCGTTCGTTCTTTCTTCGGCTATATGATGGCGCACCCGGGCAAAAAGCTGCTGTTTATGGGGCAGGAATTTGGGCAGTTTATTGAATGGAATTATGAAAAAGAGTTAGACTGGCTGCTTTTGGATTATGAAAAACACCAAAAGTTAAAAGTATATACTGCTGCACTCAACCATTTTTATAAGAATAATCCAGCTCTTTGGCAAATAGATTACAGTTGGGACGGTTTCAAGTGGCTCAGCGCCGACGACGCCGACAACTCCGTTATCGCATTCAGCCGAAGGGACAAAGATGGGAAAGAAATAATTGCTATTTTCAATTTTACGAATGTAAATCGTGAAAAATATAGATTAGGCGTCCCCCGTGCGGGCAATTACGAAGTGGTTTTCAATTCCGATGCACCTGAATTCGGCGGATACGGTACAGGAACAAGTAAAAGCGCCAAGTCAAATCCCTTTCCCATGCACGGCTTCAAAAACAGCCTTGAGCTTAATTTAGCAGGATTGTCTGCTATTTATCTGAAGAAAAAAGTTGTAAAACCGAGGATTAAAGTACAATAAATATTCAAACTATCAGGAGGTATCTTATGTACAAAAAAAATGAGTGTGTCGCCATGCTGCTCGCGGGCGGGCAAGGCAGCCGATTGGGTGTTTTGACAAAAAACATCGCAAAGCCGGCGGTGCCTTACGGCGGCAAATACCGAATTATCGACTTCCCGCTCTCAAACTGCGTAAACTCCGGCATTTACACAGTCGGGGTTTTAACTCAGTACCAGCCGCTGGAGCTTAATGATTATATCGGCAACGGTCAGCCGTGGGACCTTGACCGCATGAGCGGCGGTGTTCACATCCTGTCACCGTATCAACAGATCAAAGGGTCCGAATGGTACAAAGGCACTGCAAATGCCATCTATCAAAACATCAATTTTATTGAGCGATATGACCCGGAATATGTTGTCATTCTTTCGGGGGACCATATATACAAAATGGATTACTCGAAAATGCTTGCCTTCCACAAAGAAAAAAACGCGGATTGCACCATCGCGATGCTTGAAGTCCCGTGGGATGAAGCCTCCCGCTTCGGGCTTATGCTGGTTAATGACGACGGCTCCATTTCAGAGTTTGAAGAAAAACCAAAGAATCCCAGAAGCAATAAAGCATCTATGGGCGTTTATATTTTCACTTGGAGTAAGCTAAAAGAATATTTATTGTCCGACGAGGCAACGTCGGGTTCGAGCAATGATTTCGGCAAAGATTTGATACCTGCCATGCACAAAAAAGGTGAGCGTCTTTTTGCCTATCCGTTTGACGGATATTGGAAAGATGTCGGTACGATAGACAGCCTGTGGGAGGCTAACCTTGACCTTCTAAACCCCAAAGTCGATTTGGATTTAAGCGACAGTTCATGGAGGATTTTTTCAAACAGCCCCGCCGCTCCTCCGCACTACATTTCAGCCGATGCCAATGTGCAGAATTCCATGGTTGCCGGCGGCTGCCTAATTGAGGGGGATGTGGATTTTTCCGTGCTGTTTGCCAATGTAAAGGTTGAAAAGGACGCTGTTATCAGAGATTCTATCATCATGCCGGGAACCGTCATAAAATCCGGTGCAGTTGTGCAATACGCCATCATTGCGGAAAACGCTTTGATTGAAGAAAACGCAGTGATCGGCGAGCGCCCCGAGGCAATGGAAAATCTTGCTGAATGGGGTGTTGCGGTCGTCGGACCTGATGTAAGGGTTGGAAAGGGCGCAAAAGTTCCGCCCACTGCAATGATTGATTCGGACATAGAGGGGGCGGAATAATGAGAGCTAACAATGTTCTAGGAATTATATATTCAAACTCTTATGACTCGGTGCTTTCCGAGCTGACCAATCTTCGCACAATGGGTTCGGTACCCTTCGGCGGGCGCTACCGCTTGATTGACTTTGCTCTTTCCAACATGGTAAACTGCGGTATTTCAACCGTCGGCGTAATTACAAAAAGCAATTACCGTTCGCTCATGGACCATCTGGGAACGGGCAAACCCTGGGATTTATCCAGAAAACGCGCCGGCATGTTCATTCTGCCTCCGTTTTCAAGTGCCGGTTCCGGCGGAGTTTACCGCAACCGGATTGAGGCTCTTCACGGCAGTCTTGGCTTTATAACGCGTTCCAATGAAGAATTCGTTGTTATGTGCGACTGCAATGTTGTATGTAATTTAGATTTTGACCTTTTGTTAAACGCGCATACCGAGACCGGCGCAGATATAACAATCGCATACTTGCATGGCAACGCGCCAAAGCTGAATGACATGATGACCTTCAAAATGAATGATGACGGCAGAATAACATCAGTGGCTCTGCATCAAGGCGGGACAATGGATGCGGATTATTGCCTTAATGTTTTTGTGATGCGAAAATCGCTTCTGGAACGGCTTATCAACGAAGCTGTAGGATTAAACAAGGATGATTTTGAACAGGATATCATTCGGAGCAATACCGACAATCTTAAAATATACGGTTATCAGACTGAAGGTTTTGCACGCTCGCTTGATGGACTGCAAAGCTATTATGACATCAGCATGGAACTGCTTAATATTGAAAACCGCAATGCGCTGTTCACGCCTCAACGCCCGATATATACAAAATTGAGGGATGATATGCCGGCAATTTACGGTTTGGGCTCGAATGTTAAAAATTGTCTGGTTGCCGACGGCTGCATCATTGACGGAGAGGTCGAAAATTGCATTCTGTTCCGCCGCGTGCATATCGGCAAAGGTGCAAAGGTCAGGAATTCAATCATCATGCAAGATACTTTTATAGGCGAGAATGCAGAAATAAACTGTGTAATAACCGACAAAAGCGCTGTTATTAAGCCAAAGAAGATTCTCAGCGGCGCACCGAATTACCCTGTTTTTGTTGGCAAGAGTATTGTTATCTAGACATTAGACGTTAGATATTAGATGCTAGATTTTAGACAATCAGAATTTAATAAATAGAGAAAAGGATAGTGTATTTTATGTATGACGGACTAAACAATTCACTCGGTAATCTTTGGCAACTATCAAACGCAAAAACCCGTTCTATTTGCTCGGAAAATCCGACAGGCGAAGCAGGTGGCGGGGCAAAGTGTGAACTTGAAGATGGCATTTCCATGAACGCGGCGCGGGATTTGGGTAAAGGCTGGAAGGTTAATCCCTGCATTGCTGTAGCAGCCGGTGAAACCAGACTGTTGGCTGATATTGAAGGTCCAGGCGTCATCAACCATATTTGGTGTACCCCAGGCGATGGCTGGAGATTTATGATATTGCGAATTTATTGGGATAATCAGGAACAGGCTTCGGTTGAATGTCCTTTGGGCGACTTCTTCGCTAGCGGTTGGGGAATTTATGAGCCGATTTCTTCACTGGCTGTATGTGTTAACCCCGGACGCGCCTTTAACTGCTATTGGCAAATGCCTTTTGGCAAACATTGTAAGATTACAATTGAAAACATAAGCGGAAAAACCAACTCATTGTATTATCAGATTGACTATTGCTTAACGGAAGTTCCCGCGGACGCGGCGTATTTTCATGCACAATTCCGCCGCGTAAATCCCCTGCCATACAAAGGCGTTTATACTATTGTTGACGGTATAAAAGGCAAAGGGCATTATGTCGGCACCTACATGGCCTGGGGTGTGAATAACAGAGGCTGGTGGGGTGAAGGTGAAATTAAGTTTTTCATGGACGATGACAAGGAGTACCCCACAATTTGCGGCACAGGCACCGAGGACTATTTCTGCGGCTCCTACAACTTTGAAAACTCGGTTACCCACCGCTACGAAACCTTTACTACCCCCTATGCCGGTCTTTCTCAGGTAATCTGCCCCGACGGGTTATATCAATCGCAGCAGCGTTTCGGGCTTTATCGTTGGCATATTACAGACCCGATTCGTTTTGAAAATAAACTTTCGGTAACCATTCAAGCCCTTGGTTGGCGCGACGGCGGGCGCTATCTGCCGCTGCAGGATGATATCGCGAGTGTCGCTTTCTGGTATCAGACGCTTCCGACTGCCCCATTCCCCACTTTGCCTGACAGGGATTATTTGGAAATTATATAGTAGGAGGCTATCCTTATGAAGATACTATACGCAGCCAGCGAAGCGCTGCCGTTCATGGCAAGCGGAGGTTTGGGCGATGTAGCAGGCTCTCTGCCGCAGGCATTGCGCAAACGCCTTGTGGGCTGCCGCATTGTTATGCCCCTTTACAAAGGTATTTCGCCGGAACTCCGGGATCAAATGAAGTTTATAACAAGCATTATCGTTCCCGTGGCGTGGCGCAAGCAGTATTGCGGAATTTTTGAAGCGCGGGCAGGCGGCGTAATATATTACCTGCTCGACAATGAATACTATTTCAAGCGTGATGAGCTTTATGGCCACTATGACGACGCGGAGCGGTTTGCTTTCTTTTCCCGCGCAGTTCTGGAAATCATTCCGACTATTGACTTCAAACCCGATATTATTCATTGCAACGATTGGCAAACAGCGCTTATTCCTGTATTTTATTCAACGCTCTATGCTATGCAAGAGGGTTATCAAAACATAAAAACAATTTTTACTATTCACAACATTCAATATCAGGGTGTATATGGTCAGGGGCTCATGAGTGATGTATTAGGTCTGCCGGATAATGACGCTTCCCTGCTTGAATACAACAATGCAATTAACTTGATGAAGGGCGGCATTGAGTGTGCGGATATGGTAACAACCGTCAGCCCGACTTACGCAAAAGAAATAATGGACCCATGGTACAGCCACGGATTGGATTCAATTATCAGAGAGCGCAGTTTTAAACTCAAAGGCATTTTGAACGGAATAGATGAAGTGAACTACAATCCGGAGGATGACAAAGATATTTTCTTTAACTATTCAGCCGAAAATCCCGCCGGTAAAACGAAGAACAAGGCTGCTTTGCAGGAACTTTTTGAACTGCCGATTAAAAAGAATCTTCCCCTTTTTGGAATTGTTTCACGCCTTGTTTCACACAAAGGGTTTGACCTTGTAAAGACTGTTCTTCAGGAACTGATTAACAATTCAAATATGCAGCTTGTCATCCTTGGTGCCGGTGATATTGAATTCGAAGACTTTTTTAGTGAAATTTCGGCGGAATATCCCGACAGGATTGGCTTGCGTCTTGGCTTTGTGCCGGAGCTTGCCCGCAAGATATATGCCGGCTGCGATATGTTTATAATGCCGTCAAAAAGTGAGCCATGCGGGTTGGCGCAAATGGTCGCGCTTCGCTATGGCACAATACCCATCGTACGTGAAACAGGCGGACTCAAAGATTCTGTAACTGACAGCGGTGACGGGTTGGGTAACGGTTTTACATTTAAAGGTTATAATTCGCTGGAATTGCTTTCAACTTTGCTCCGCGCTATTGACGGTTATACTAACAAAGAAGGTTGGACAACGCTTGTCAATCGAGCTCTAAACTGCAACAACAGCTGGGGGCAATCCGCCAATGAATATATTAAGATGTATAAGGACTTGATTAAATGATTTATTTTGATTTAAGCTTTGACATTATAATAGCCGTCATCCGATTGGACGACGGCGAAGAGTTCTATGTTAATGCATAAGGTAACTTGTTTTTATGTTAAATACCTGATTCCCTTGACTTGCTCACTGATGAAATCTTCCATTTCACTCACTAATGTTTTAATACAAAGCGGTGTATCATAAAACGGTACTCTTTGTGGTCCCTTTCCAATTCTGTCTAGTAAAATATTTTCAAGTCCGTCAAGCATTTCGGTATAAACAGGATTTTCAATAGGTGCAAATTCGCTAATCCAGTTTCGGGGTAAGTCTCCCGCATTTATTGCAGAAACCAAAAACCTGTACATGCTCAACGCATAATACTTCAAAAAAACATCGCCATATGCGGGGGGTTGGTTTCGCAGCTTTTCTCTTAACACAGAGGAAATTCGAAAAACTGTCAGCGAATCCAATTTGTAATCCTCAGGTATATCACCCAACGAAAAAAAGCCTTCGCCAAAGCCGCGTTTTAAAGAGCTTTGACCTAAAAGGTAGTCGCAGGTTACCCCGTAATATTCCGAAGCCCTTGTTATAAAACTCAGTCCGCATTCCCTAATACCCTTTTCATAATGGGAAAGCAATGCCTGGGATACACCCAAAGCCGCAGAAACTTCCTTTTGACTTAAGCCTGTACTCTTTCGAAGATCGGTCAACCGCACTGCAAATGTTCTGTCCATATCACATTCACCCCTTTATACCAAATGTATATTGCAGTTCATTATATTCCTAACTTTATAAGTTGTATATGTCAATTATGCACAAATTTTTAATGTTTTTTTGGAGGTTTAGATGAAATCTTATACAATACAATTCATTCGCAACGGCTTGACCGAAGCAAATCTTGACGGCCGCTACATTGGGCACACAGATATTCCTCTATGTGATGACGGAATTAAGCAATTGGAACAGCTTAAAAATGACGCTCAATATCCCGAAGTTGACGCATTGTTCTGCAGCCCGCTATTACGCTGCACACAAACAGCACGAATCTTGTATCCACAAAAAGAACCTATAATTATCAATGATTTGATTGAGTATAATTTTGGCGAGTTTGAGGGAAAAACTGCCGCGGAGCTTGAGCGTTTTCCAATGTTCCCGGGTTGGCTGGCCGGTGAACCGGATGTTGAACCGCCATTCGGAGAAAGCAGCAGTGCTTTTGCTTCCAGAATATGCAACTGCTTTTCATTAATTGTGCAGGGGCTGATGAAAACAGGAACAACCAGGGCTGCAATCATTACCCACGGCGGAGTGATTATGGCACTGTTGGCTGCCTTTGGATTGCCTGAAGCGCAAATGCACGAATGGCTAACCCCAAGCGGTTGTGGCTATACAGTTCGTATTACACCATCTGTATGGATGAGAGGTCAGAAGTTTGAAGTGATTGCTGAAATACCCGATTTTCAGAGTAACGAGAATTCTGATTGACATTTGAAAAATAATGTAGTTTAATATAATTGGTTTATATTTATATTTTACAAATAGTTTGAAATGGAGGTGCAATTTGTTCTTTTGAAAAATTGTCAGATCCCCATGAAACCAGCATACTTTTCACAGATTGTTACCTACTGCAACGATACCGGTCACCTAAAGAAGTGACTATAGAAATCCCATTTTTGTAAATATTAATTTTTGAGGAGGTTTTATCAATGGCAAACAACACTACTTATCAACCCCACAAATCATCCTTAGGTGATGTCGACGCAAATTATATCGCAGTAGCCTGCTACGGAGCAGCAGTGGTTTTCAGCTACATCCCTTTCCTAAAATATGTTGCATGGCTTGCTCCTCTTGTAATCTATTTCCTCGAGAAAAAAAGTGTGCTCGTTAAATTCCATGCAGTTCAGGCATTGATTCTTAATGCAATTGGCGCTGTTGTTGCTTTAATTTTAGCCATCGTTGGTTCAATTATTGTAGGAATTCTTACCCCGAACAACATCGACTACACCAATTATCTTACAGGCTACAGCGATTATTCGGCTAAGGTAGCCTTTGCAGGGACGATTGGCACAATATTTACTGTTGTAGCCCTTATTATAGCAGTTGGCATTATGATTTTAGAGATTTTGTCAGCTTTGAGCGCATATAAATATGCCGAGTATAAAATTCCTGTTATCGGCGGAATTGCCAACAAGGTTGCCGAAAAACTAAGTAAGGTTAATTTTGATAATGCAAACAATACCGCTCCTTCACAACCTTATTCTCCCCCCGTTCAGCCTACTTATGCACCCCCGGCAACACCAATGTTTGACTCTGAAACCGGTTTACCCATTGCACCTCCTCCCGCGCAGCAGTTTGACACCGAAACCGGTCTGCCAATAAAACCACCTCAAGCATAAAATTAAAAGCCAAGCATTATAACGGTTATCTGCCGTTAATAATCCAAAATAAAAAGGAGTTGACTATCACATGTTCTGTCCTAAATGCGGCGCTCAAAATGATGATGGTTCCAAGTTTTGCCAAGGGTGTGGCGGTCCTTTGAATGAAGCGGCTAACGAAAATACACCGCAGCAATTTACTCCCCCTACTCCTGCTGCACCTGTCTATACTCCTCCTGCATCGTTTGCCCCATATGAGGCACCAATCGCAAAGAAAAAAGGTCATGGCGGTATTATCGTTTTGATTATTCTTGTTTTGGTTCTTGTTATTATTGCGGCATGCGTGTTTTTATTTATGTCAAAGAAAGGCGACGATAAAAACAATACAACCGATGAAATTACTCAAACTACTGTTCTTCAAACCGAACCGCAAGATACCACCGCAGCTGAAGAAACGACTGTTGCTGAAACTGCAACCCAACCATCCGAAGATGAAATTCGTAATGTACTTAATGGCTTAGGCATTGCTAATTGGAACGGAAGTTGGGATAGCCTTACCGCCGAGCAGAAGCAAGCTCTTGAAGATTACTATAAAGCGCTTGGTGAAGACATTCAAATTTCAGATAACGGCGGCATTGTCGTAAATAACAGTGAAGGCACTGTTGATATCTTTGGCGGCAAATGGCCTGACAGCGCATTATTAACCGATGTTCCCAAACCTGATTTTGGAAAGATTTTTTCCAGTGAAGTTAAGGCAACTGAAGTTAATATAATTCTTTCTGAAGTAACGGAAGCCAATTTTAATGATTTTATCAGCAAAGTTAAGGCCGCCGGGTTCAATAATAATGCCGAAGAATTTAATATGTATGGCACATTTTCATACTCGGCAGATAACAACAAAGGACTCAGCATTTCAATTGCTATGACATCTGTCGTCGGCAACATGCTCACAATATCTGTTACATCAGCTTAATAAAGAAGTTTATGCCACATTATAAGCGGCAAAATTCAGGCGGGCAAAATCTAAGATTTTGCCCGCCATTATTTATTTTATATTTTTTTACCTTATCTATCCACCTGAGGCGGGTGACAACAGCCAGACCTCATCACCGTCATTAAGTTTTTGCCGTTTTGAGGTGCAACGCTCGCCATTGAGGTAAATTAGCGCCTCACCAAAGCTTACAGTCATTTCTCCCTCAGCCAATTCGCTGATTTTAGGGAATACCTCAGCAACACTATCAGCTTCAATAGTTGTTTTATCAATTTTTGCATCAATCCTCAAAACACCGAAGAGTTTTATATTTATCTTTGCCATAATTTTCCTCCCCTTTTCCTATCTACTTTATCCCCAACTTTTTCAATTTTAATGGTGTTGGCACTCCGTTTTCCCAACCTCTGATTCGATAATAACTCTTGAGCATCTTATCAAGCGGCACCTTGGTTCTATTGTCCCCAGCAACCTGCAATTCATTTGTCAGGCGTTTCGGCAAAGTATCCGCTCCGGGTCCCTGCCCCAAAATAATATTGCATTGCCTTTCGATATTATAACCGCGCTCACCGATTTTGAGCATTTTCCCGATGTTCATTTTCATACCTGTCGCGTTTTTGATGGCATAGGGGTACATAATAAGAGGCAAATTCATGCTCGCGATTGCGGGATGCTTATCCAGTAAAGCAATTGCGGGACCAATAGCAATAAAGCCTTTATTCACAACTTTTGCCAATTTGCTGTTGGGCTTTTTAATAACCGGCGCGGGCATGACGACATATGATGTAAACAAGCAGCTGCCGGCAGATGAAATGGATTCCATAAAGTTTTGAAAGAATATGCCTATTGCAGCCTTGCTCTTCGGTGTGTAAGGATTAATATTTAACCCCAACCCTTCAAGAACAATCTCATAACCTGCGTTTAGGTGGCAGCCGCCTCTGTTTGATGTGGCATAGCCCAAGCCCTGCCCCACAGCGCCTCTCGGCTCGTACGCAGCAAGTTCCATGCCTTTTACATTGATTGCGTACTCCTTACCGCCAAACTTTTCAGAAACTCGCTTTGTCCCGTCTGCAAGAATATCGCCAATACCTCTTCGGTAAGCTATGTCATCAAAGATTTTAGAAAGGTTTTCGGTTTCGCCAAATTTTAAACCGTTATCCCAAAGCCCCTTTTCATTGAGTTCCATTGCAAAAGCAATTGTTCCGGCACTTGAAATGGTATCCATTCCCAACTCATCAAGCTCATAGTTCCATTTGTTGATCATTTCAAGACTGTTGTTCATAATATTCGCGCCCAAAAGACCAAGAGTTTCAAGCTCCGGTCCTTTTACTACTTTGCCATTAACATTAACGCGCCTGGTACACTGAATAACACAAGTGGTGCAACCCGAATTTTTAACCAAATAGTTTTCGGCAAGCTCTTCGCCGGAAACCATTTCGAAATCATCAAACCGCCCGCTGCTGAAATTTTTTGTTGCCAAGGTTTTATGTGCCTGCATTGGTGATATTAAGCCTGCAGTGCCAAGGCGAGGCATTTGCTTGCCGGTAAGCGGATGCGACCGAAGCTGCTCAATCCACTTTTTATTGGTTTCTTTCAGAGCCTCTTTATCGGCAACCTCCGCCTTAATTGAACCATCCGCAGTAACAGCCTTTAGATTTTTATCACCGAAAACAGCACCAACACCGCCCCTGCCGGCGGTTCTTTCACCGCTGAAAACTGCCGCATAAAGTACCTTGTTTTCGCCTGCCGGTCCTATAACCATTTTACCTGATTTTGGCGGAAGCTTTTCCTGAGTCGGAGTAATATGCAGCCCCCAAAGTTCGGAGGCATCGTGGAAGAGAACTGTTTCTTCGGTAATTTCAACAGTAGTTGGTTTTTTCGCCTTACCTGTTATAATTACCGCGTCAAATCCAGCCTTTTTAAGCGATAACCCAAAGTTTCCGCCGCAATTTGAGGATGTGACAATATTTGTCAACGGCGAGATTGTTGATATGTTAAACCTTGAAGTGCTTGGACAACCGCAACCCGATAACGGGCCGGTTGTTACCACCAACCAGTTATCCTCATCAAAAGCTTTCATGTCAGGGTTGATGTGATGAAACAAAATATCTGCGGCCATAATTTTGCCGCCAAGGGTACGCTCTCTGTCGGCATCACTCCAAGGAAAGTTCTCAAATGTTTCGTTACTCAAATCAATTTTTAATACTTTGCCGGCATACCCCTTAAATTTATCCATAATAAACCACCTAACTCCTAAAGTTAATATCCCAGTTATTGACAATTATTCATTATCAGTTTACAATTAGCAAGATATTTGGCATTGATTTTATTCCTTGACAGCGCAGTTTTTTACCCTGTCATGAATAAGCTCAACTGCATGTCCGAGAACCGGCATAACGGTTTCCAAATTCTCCTTTACAGCCTTCGGGCTGCCGGGCAGATTGATAATCAGTGTTTTTCCCCTGATGCCTGCCACTGCACGAGAGAGCATAGCTCTGTCTGTTATTTCAAGGCTTTTTTGCCGCATAGCTTCCGGTATGCCCGGCACTTGGCGTTCAATAACAGCCAATGTGGCTTCCGGCGTGACATCTCTCGGCGCAAAGCCTGTGCCGCCGGTGGTCAGAATAATATCTGCCTCACCATCTTTGCAAATTTTAACCATTTCTTCAGATATCATGTCTTGCTCATCCGGCAAGCATTTGTAGAGAACAATTTGAGCCATGTCCTTCATCATTTCAATGATAAGAGGTCCGCTCTTATCCTCCCGCTCACCGGCAAAGCCGCTGTCGCTTATGCAAAGCACTGCCATTTTCATGTTATCACCAATTCTTTCTAAAAAGGTAAATGTGTGTAATAATAATTATAATATTCGATGCGAATTTTCAGCATGAGTTCGCCTCATCATGTACCGCTGACCACTAACCACAAACAACTAAACACCAGTCATGATTATAGCACAATTATAGCAATAAAGGCAATTGAAATTATCGAAACAATAAATAAAAATAGTCTTAATTTTACTCTAATATGTTCTTTTTCAACTTAATAATGACTTGTTTGATTTTGACGCATCAGCGTTAAAATATAATTCAATTCCGATTTTTACAGCCTAAAGTGTTAAATCGCTATGGCAGTAAAAACGAGCCGAAATTTATCATCGGCTAAGGGCTGGGTTGGAAACGCCCCCGCCTTCCGTGCTTGAAAAGGAGAAGAATTATGAAAACGAAATCCCTTAGCATGGTGTTTTCACCATTTATTGTGCTTTCCCATTCTTCGGGTTGCGCGAAAGATGATGAAACTGCTATCAATTCGTCACCAAATACTCTACTAACAGAGTCGTCGAAACAACCTCCGTAATGTTGGTTAAAAAGCATACATTTGACCAAAATACTAATTTATTATAGGAGATGTTAAAATGTTCAATCAAGAACAAAGTCAAGCTTTCGACGGCCAAAACGCAATCCATAAATTTTCAGCTTCTAAAAGTCTGTTAGCATTGATAATGGCAGCAATAATACTTGCCGGTTCAATACAAATTTCGTTTGTTAATGCATTCGCAATAAGTCCACCGACCGTACCCCAAAATGTCAAGGCGGTCTCCGCCTCATACAACAGCATAAAGATCAGTTGGTCATCGGTTAAATCAGCAAACGGATATGTCGTCTATCGCTATAACCCAATAAAAAAAGTATTTGAACGCGCTAAGGTGACAAAAACAGTGAGTTTCACCAATACAGGGCTGACAACCGGTAAAAAATATTATTATAAAGCAATAGCTTACAGAACCGTAAACGGCAAAAACATCTATGGCAAAACATCAAAAGCTGCAAACGCTACGCCCATTCCCTCAGTACCTGGCTCAGTTAAGGCCATAAGAGCAAGCCTCAACAGAATTAAAATTAGTTGGAGCGCTGTTAGCGGAGCAAGCGATTATGTCGTCTACTCTTACAATTCTTCAAAAAAAGCTTATCAACGCTTAGAAGTAACAAAAGATACAAATATCACAGATTATTGGTGTTCAGCCGGGGCAACATATAATTACAAGGTTAGAGCTTTTCGCACAGTCGGTAAAACAGATATATACGGCAATCCTTCCGCCGCAGTCATCGTAAAACCTTCAACATCAACTAACCCGACTGCTACCACCCAGGCAACTGCCACAACACTGGCTGCTACCACCAGCAAGGCAGTTACTACTACTCAGACGGTTACTACCACTCAAGCGGCTGCTACAACTCAAGTAGCTACGACTACCCAAGTGGCTACGACCACCCAACCTGCTACCACACAGCCTGTCGCCTATGTCAGTTCTATCATTCGCTGTTCAACCACCACATCGGTTAACGATTCCGGTCTGATGAGCTACCTTGAGCCGATTTTTGAAAGGGAAACAGGTTTTGATTTACGAATAACATCAAACGGCAGCGGCGCTGCTATTGCACTTGGCAGAAGCGGTGATACGGATGTTCTTCTTGTCCACTCACCGGCAGATGAGGCGACATTTGTGTCGGATGGTTATGGAATTAAGCGAATACCCTTCATGTATAATTATTTTGTAATTGCCGGTCCTTCAACAGATCCGGCCGGTGTGAAAACCGCAACCTCGGCAACCGATGCGTTTAAAAAGATAGCATCAACCCAAAGCAAATTCATCTCCCGCGGCGATGCAAGCGGCACAAACAAAGCAGAGCTGAAAATATGGGCGGCCGCAGGGTTGTCACCCAAACCCGCTACCGACACTTGGTATATTTCAGCCGGTCAAGGCATGGGTGCTTGCCTAACAATGGCTGACCAAATGAGTGGCTATACATTGACCGATACGGCAACATACCTCTCAATGAAAAATGGCTTTGGTGACCTAAAAATCCTTATTGATAAGGATGACTATATGAAAAACACTTATTCCCTGATAGCATGCAACCCTGCCAAGATTACCGGACTTAACTCAATTGGAGCAAACTACTTCATCAATTGGATGACTTCTGCTTCAACCCTCAATCTAATTGCAAACTACGGCAAAACGCAGTATGGCCAGCAACTATTTTTCCTACTCTAAATAAGGAAGACTAGGGGGACTGTTCTTTTGGAGACAAGCGAACCGTCCCCTTATCTTTAAGGTAATGTATGGAAGCATTTAAAGAGGCTTTGCGCCTCGTTTTTACATTTGATAAAGAAATTTGGCAGATTATAAGTGTAACGCTCAGGATGACACTGACAAGCACTACAATATCCTGTCTTTTTGGTATTCCGTTAGGTTTGCTGTTGGGTAAAAACCGTTTTCGCGGGAAAGAGTTCATCATGCGGATTTTATACACGCTGATGGGTATGCCACCTGTTGTTGTGGGGTTGCTTGTGTTTCTTCTGCTATCCCACAGCGGTCCTTTAGGTTCGCTTAAGCTTTTATTCAGCGTTGAGGCTATGATAATAGCACAATGCCTTTTAATCACGCCTGTTGTGGCCGGTTTAACCGCCTCGGTTATCGGCATTAACGCACCCCGTCTTTTGGAAACCGCAAAAGGGATGAGACTGCCCGGCAGAACTCAAACAAAACTGTTGCTTATTGAAAACAGAGTTCCGCTCGTTTCGGTTATCCTGACAGGCTTTGGCAGAGCTATTTCGGAAGTCGGTGCGGTCAACCTTGTTGGCGGCAATATCCAATTTAAAACACGGGTTATGACAACCGCGATTATGCTGGAAACCGGCAAAGGCAATTTTGAGTATGCTATCGCTCTCGGTGTAATTCTTCTTTTCATCGCCTTTATCATCAATTTCGCGGCATCCTTTATGAAGGGGGAAAAGTATGATTACCATTAAATCCCTTAAAAAGTATGCCAGGGAAAGACTGATTCTGAATATACCCGAGCTGACTGTAACCAAAGGGGAAAGATTAATTCTTGTCGGCCCGAACGGCAGCGGCAAAACCACTCTCTTACGGATAATGGCCGGCACACTCAAAGCCGACGAGGGCGAGGTTGCTTTTTCTGATTCAAACTCCCCTGCCTACTATCTGCCTCAGCAAAGTTATGGGTTTTCTATGAGTGTTTATAAAAATCTTATAACGGCGTTGCACGAGGGTATGCATAAAAATGAAAAGCGCAAAGCCGTTGAGAAAACTCTTAAAGAGTTTGATTTAGAAGCACTTGCCAAAAAACATGGGAACAAGCTTTCCGGCGGAGAAACCCAGCGAATGGCACTCGCCCGTCTTTTGATAACGCCAAAAAGCCTTTTGATTTTAGATGAACCCTGCAGCGCCGCGGATATCAGCGGAATTGATTTGATTGAAAAAGTGTTGCTCGATTTTTGCAATAAAAACGAGTCTACTCTCGTAATGGCCACCCATTCACCCAGGCAGGCGCTTAACATTGCTACAAGGGTTATCCTGCTGCAGGACGGTGAAATTGCCGAAAGCGGAACGCCGGATGAACTGCTGAACCACCCGCAAACCGAATGGGGTAAGCGATTTATTGAGCACTGGAAGGTTTGACGAGTGGCTAGTGGCTAGTGGCAAGTGGTTAGCACAATCCCCCTCCGGTTGAGACCGGTTTCCCCCTTTAACAAGGGGGATGAGAAACCAAACCAACCTGCCACCCGACTTGCCTCCCTTGCTAAAGGGAGGGGGACCGCTTGCGGTGGTGGGATTCAAAAAGAGGGCTTGAATTAAACCCTTTAAGGAGAAAAACATGCTTCATGTAATGTCAATGGAAGAAGCCTTGAACATCTGCAAAAACGAATTCGGAGAATACAGTGCCGCAGCCGAAACCGTCTCCCTTAGTGAGGCAGACGGCAGGGTATTGTTCGAAGATATCTTTGCCGATGAATATGTTCCCGGTTTTGACCGTTCCACCGTTGATGGTATTGCCGTTCTTGCGGCGGATACCTTCGGCAGCAGCGACAGTATGCCCGCACAGCTCGTCTATAAAGGCGAGATCCTCATGGGGCAGGACAGCGGCGCAGAAATTAACCGAGGCGAATGCATCGGCGTTTCCACCGGCGGCAAACTGCCCAAGGGTGCTGACGCCGTAGTTATGGTTGAACAAACAGAGGATTACAGCGACGGCTTCCGTTATGTTGTAAAGTCCGTCAGCGTCAGAGAAAATGTTGTGCTCAAAGGCGATGATGTTTGCCCAGGCAAACTTGTATTGAAAAAATCAACCCGACTTACGGCAAAGAATATCGGAGCACTCGCCGCGATGGGTAAAACCGAACTCCTTGTTTATAAGCGGCCAATTGTCGGCATCATTTCAACCGGCGATGAAATTATAGCCATTGATGAAACTCCAAACGGTGCTCAAGTTCGCGATGTGAATACACACATGCTTTCTTCCGCAATCAAAGCCAGCGGAGGCGAACCTTTGGCTTTCGGGATTGTTCGGGATGATGAAGCCGATCTTTCTTCCGCTGTCAAAAACGCATTGACGCTTTGCGATGTTTTGCTCATCTCCGGCGGTTCCTCCGCGGGCGAAAAAGATATGACCGCAAAAATCATCGGCGATTTAGGCAAAGTCATGGTACACGGCATCGCCATTAAACCCGGCAAGCCGACTATCATCGGCGCAATTGAGAATAAGCCCGTTTTCGGCCTGCCCGGTCACCCCGTATCGGCGTATTTCATCTTTTATCTGCTTGTCCGGCAGGTTATCTGCGCGTTAAATAATACAAACCCCGCGCTTTTTTCAAGGCGGGGTATTCTGGGTGTTAATATTCCGTCTAACCACGGCAGGGAAGAATATCTGCCGGTTGTTTTCACTAACAAAGCCGATGAAATCTTTTCATTGTGCGTTTCATCCGAAAAACCGCAAACCGTTTTGCCCGCACCTTTGAAATCGGGGCTTATCACCCTTTTAAGCGAAGCGGATGGATTCATCCGGATTGACCGTGATTGCGAAGGATTAATGAAGGATGACGAGGTAGAAGTCTATCTGTTTTAGCAAAGAAATGTCATCCTGAACGAAGTTAAGAATCTTTCTTATAGATATTCTACATTTCACTTAGAATGACATTCGATAACAGTCCCTGCTACACATTGAGTGCCGCAGGGACTGTTTTTATTTGTTGAAGCTGTCTGCGACTTCAAGAAATTCCCGCACTCTTTCATCCGGCGTAGTATCAGTAATATCCGCCATTATTATATCGCACGGTGCCAAATCATCAAATATCTTTTGAATATCCGCTTTTATTTCATCCATTGTCTTTTGTTCAAGTTCAACCGGCGGGTACATAACCGCCCTTCTTGCATCGGGAAAAACATCCCTGACCCGCTTCATGTCGCTTACCATACCCATATCAATGTAACCCATTTTGTCAATTGACCGCAGCACATCAATATACGGCGTTATGTTCCAGTTGCAGGTATGCACGCCAAAACGCTCGAACTCTTTTGACAGCATCAAATCATACGGCAAGACAAACTCCCTGTAGGTATCGGCAGAAACCATATTCATCACACAGTTGCTCATTGAAAGTAAATTAACCTCAAAGCCCGATTTTCGCTGCCTTGCCTGCACCAATTTTGAAACCTGCAAAATTGTGTTAGCAATATGATTGAAAAGATAGTGCGCGAATTCAGGGTCATCATAGATATCCATGAATATTTCAGTACCTCTGAGTTTGACAGCTATATTCAATATGCCCTGATAATTAAGATATCCCTGAATTTGCCCGTACGTTTTTTCGATGATATCCATCTGTTCAAGAAGCTGGACAATCACAGGCGTTTTTGCAACATCAATCGGTTCCAAATTTGCCAAATGTTCTTTGGAAAGTACCTGCCCCGCCAAATTATCCGGCCAGTTATCATTGAAATACTGCGTTTCCAAGCCGTAAACCATCGGAATGAGCTTAATGCCATGCACACCGGATATAGTTGCGCACGCCGGTTCAATATTGTCTTTATTATAATTTGGTGTGAAATAAGATACAGTCGGAAAGATTTCGTGCAAATAAGTTTTCATCCTAACCAATGATTCATAACGGTAAACGGGGTCGGTGTGCCATTGTCGGGAAAAATCAATGTCAAGGCGCTCATGGTACCATCTGGGCACAAAGCCCAGCGATACTCTTAAATCCGCCTCATCTCCGGTGCACGGCTCCCGTGTTGCCGGGGCACTCAGCGGAATGTGATTGCGTAATCTGCTTTCCTGCATCTTATCACCTCAAACAATCTCGATATTGTCCCCTGCCTTAATCTCTCCGCCGACAACAACCTTCGCAAAAACACCCTCGGTTGGCATAATGCATTTGCCGACGATTTTTGATATTTCACAGCCTGTATGGCATTCCTTGCCGATTTGGGATATCTCCAGCTTAGCATTTCCGATTTTCAGTTTTGTCCCAACGGGCAATGTAAAAAGTTCAATGCCCGAAGTGGTTATATTCTCGGCAAAAGAACCCTCGCAAATTCCTTTCACGCGGTTTTGGTCTTTTGCCTGAGCCTTTGACTTTTCCACGCTCTCAACGGAAAGCAGACTTACCTGCCTTTTGCCGGGACCGCCGTGCGCATCACCCTCGAGCCCAAAATCCTCGATTAGCATCGCCTTTTCAACGGTCTTTTTGACCGTTCCTTTTTTTTCGCTGATATTAACAGCAACAACCTGAGCCATTTTTTACCCTCCAATACTTTGCAGTGAGTGGCCAATGGTGCAGCCCCGCTCAAAGTGATGCCCTTTTGGCTTTTCGAATATCGCCTTTTTGATTGCTTCAATAAGCAGTGCTTCGTCATTTATAAATGGTTTTAAGTCCGTTTCTTCCTCACTGCCCAAACACGGTTTTAAACTGCCGTTTGAAAGCAGCCGAACTCGGTTGCAGTCACCGCAAAACTTGTTTGTTATCGGGCTGATAAAGCCAACCTTGCCCTGCCAACCTTCCGCGGAGTAATCAAGCGAAGGCTGCGCTCGCGAAGCGCTTTCAACCGGGATAAGATACGGGTGACGGGCAAGAATTTCACTGTTTGGCACAAAGCCTTTGCCCTCATCGTTCGGCAAAAAAGGCATAAGCTCAATAAAACGAACGGTTACTGGATTGTTTTTTGCAAAATGGATGAAGTCATCAGCTTCATCATCATTTATGCCCTTTGTCAAAACAACATTCAAGTGTAAAGGTTTTAAGCTTGACAACAGTGCCGCGTCAATTCCGGCTAAAACATCGGCGAGTTTGCCCCCGCTTGTTATTTTTTTATAGCGTTCGGGGTTGAGCGAGTCTAAACTGATATTAATCCGGTTCAAGCCGGCCTTTTTTAAATTTATTGCAAGCTCTTTTGTGAGTAAAATCCCATTAGTGGTAACGGAGATTTCTTTAATGCCTTCGATTTTTGAAACCAGACCGACTATCTCGATCAAGTCCGAACGCATGAGCGGTTCCCCGCCTGTAAGCCGAAGCTTTGTTACACCGCAAGCGACAAAAGCTTTTACAAGCAGAACTATTTCCGTCGGCAGAAGTTCATCTTTTTGAGAAAAGCAAAGCACGCTGCCGCAGTAACTGCAATTCAAATTGCAGCGCTGTGTCAGCGACAGCCGCAGATAATTTACTTGGCGGTCAAATTGGTCAAGCATCACTTTCTCCTACGCTAAGAATTCTCCAGATTTGCCGCCGGTTTTTTTAAGCAGCTTTATTTCGCTGATTATCATGCCCCTGTCAACGGCCTTGCACATGTCATAAACCGTTAGAGCGGCCACAGAAACAGCTGTCATTGCTTCCATTTCTATCCCTGTTTTATAATTGCAGGAAGCGGAAGCAAAAATAATGACCGTATCCGGTTCAACAATCTTAAAAGTAACTTCAACACTGTCAATTGGAATATTGTGGCAAAGAGGTATAAGCTCATGAGTCTTCTTTGCAGCCATAATGCCTGCAAGTCGCGCGGCAGATAAAGCGTCACCCTTCGGCAACCCATTTGAGGTGATGAGCAAAAGAGTCTCGGGCTGCATTTTAACAACAGCCTGTGCCATAGCGTAACGGGCGGTTATTTGCTTTTCGCCTATATTGACCATTGAAGCCTCGCCTTTTTCATTAAGGTGCGATAATTGCATAAGTCACCCTCCCATTTGGTATATCTTTAAATGATTGTTTTAATCGTTCCGGGTTTATCCAATGTATAGCCTCCGAGTGCTTGCAGCCGCGATTTGAATTCTTCGCTTTGAAGCACCCGCATAAATGCTTTAACGCCCTCGTTTTCTAAATCATCTATGCGGCAGATAAAATCATACTGCTCATTTGCGACAGGTATAAAGCCCAAGCCGTATATCTTTGCGGCCGAATATATCCCCAACCCGGTATCCGCGCTGCCGGCTTTTATAAGCGCCGCTACAGAGGTATGCGTAAATTCCTCGCGGTTATAGCCGTAAACATCTTTCTGATTTATATCATGCTTTTTTGCGAGGAAATCACATAGGATCCTGGTACCCGAACCGAGCTGTCTGTTAATATAAGAAATCCCGTTATTCGCGATATTTTCAAAGCCTTTTATCCCTTTCGGGTTGCCCGGTGCGGTCATTAAGCCTTGTGTCCTTCCGACACCCTCAATTAAAGCAACGCCGCCATCGAGAAAATACTTTTTTATATACGAAAGGTTGTATGCTCCTGTTTTCTCGTCCAACAGATGAATTCCGCCTAAATGCGCCTGCCCCGCTTTAACAGCCATAATTGCGCCCATGCTGCCGACATGCGAGGAGGAAATCTCACGCCCCGTACCGCTGCATTTAAGAATATCAGCCGCCTCGTCAATAAGCGGGTCATGGCTGCCGGTTATAATCAGCAGGCGTTTTATATCCTCAATATCCCGCAAAAGCTGAACATTGACGGTCTCGCCGCTTTCATAGCCTTCGCAGTTCTGGGGAATATCGATAATGCAATGTGCGTTTGTGAAACTGGTTATGACACCCGCGCCCCTGTTCAATGGTATGGCCGTCAATTTGCCACCGACAAAACTTAAACGCGCCCTGACAAACTCACGATATTTTAATGATGATGTCATTTTTTTTGAAAGCACTGCTTGAGCTGTCTTTTCTCCGGTGCTTTTATGGCAAAGTAACCTTTCAACAACACTTCTTACTATTTTTTCCATAACAAGAATTGCCGAAACGCTGTAACCGGGAACGCCGACACAGGGAACAGCACCTAAATGGCCTAAAACAGCGGGTTTGCCGGGTTTTATTGCTATTCCGTGCAGCACAAGCGTGCCGGTGTTTTTAATCGCGGTAGCAGTGTAGTCCTCCCGCCCCGCGGAAGATCCTGCGATGACAAGCACAATATCACATTCGGCGGCAGCGGTTTTAATCGCGTTTTCTATCAAAGCAAGTTTATCCGGTGTTATCGCATAAGTTTTTGCCTGTGCGCCCCATTCTTTGAGCATACCCGAAAAAATAGTTGAGTTAAATTCAACAATATCCCCGCTTTTCGGGTTGGCGGTAGGCGGCACTATTTCGTCACCGGTTGGGATAATCCCGACAAGCGGGCGGTGCAAAACCTCAACCTCTAAATTACCGCTTGCCAAAAGCGCGCCTGCCATCACAGGCGTAATCGCGGTGAAAGACGGCATCAGCATATCGCCTTTGCAAATATCCTCACCTATCTGCCGCACATTCTGCCATGGCACCGCAGCTGAATACAGCAGAACATCGCCGTTCTCAGCTTCAACAACATCCTCAACCATCACAACACAATCCGCGCTATTTGGCAACGTATCCCCAGTATCAACAACAATGAAATCCACGGGAGAAAGCCTGACAGGTGAAAGCTCCGAAGCGCCGAAGGTCAAAGAAGCCATGAGTGCAATGCCGTCCATTGCGCTTGCATTGTAGTGCGGTGAACAGATTTTTGCGTAAACTGCACTTGCCGTTATTCTGCCGAAAGAACTGTCGCTTTGAACTACTTCTGTCTTGTATAAAAGCCCCGCGGCTAAAAGCGCGGAGCTGTATTTTTCCACAGCCTCGTCGAGAGGGATATTGTTCAGATAATTGTACTTCATATAAATCACCTTTATTGCATAAGACTGCAAAGATTATTCTTATTATAATACACAACAAGTTAATTTATTTTCTAATTGTTAATTTTAGTATTATTCCTCTCTTGTCAGTGTCCTAATCCATGTGTACCGGTTAACCTTTACCACCGCAACGGCGCACTTGAGAATTTGGTCAGATTTTAGACAGGCAAAAGTAAAGAATACGGGCAGTTTGAAAACAAACGCCGAGAGACCCGCTGCCGGAAGAACAATGCACCACTGAAAAACGATGTCATTAAACAGAACAAATTTTGTATCTCCGCCTCCGGCAACGATACCGGTCAGCGATGCCATTTGGTAAGATGTACCGATGACCGTTACGCAAAGTACAAGAATAAAATCGCCGGCAAGTTTCTTTGTTTCAGACGAAATATTGTAGAAATCAATAATAAATATTTTCCCGGTAAAAAGGGCAAAACTTGTGCCAACTCCAATTAATATGAAAAGGATTTGCAAAGTTTTTGTGTAACTCCTTACCCTTTTCATATCCCCTTGGCCAATGGATTTGCCAATTACAACATTTGATGCACTTGCCGAGCCGTAAGAAACAATGGAAGCCATTTGAAAAAGGGTTGTGGCGATACTGGAAGCGGCAATTGTCGCAGCGCCCAAACGCCCCAAAATTGCGCCCTGAACACCCATTGCGATACCCCAGGAAGTGCTTGAAAGCACAGTTGGCAACCCTGTTTTAATGTAATCTTTTATGTAGCTCTTTTCAATTCTCATAACATTTTTTATGCGCAGACTGAGCTTTTTATCAAAGAATTTCACATAACATAAGACAATAACCAATTCAACGATTCTTGCGATTAAGGTTGACAGTGCAGAACCTCTGATACCCATTCGCGGCATACCAAACTTTCCGTAAATAAAAACATAGTTTAAAACAATATTTATGAAAAAAGTCGAAAGTGAAACCCAAAAGCCGATTTTTACCGTTTCAACGCTGCGAAGCACACCTAGGATAACGGTTGTCACCGCGAACAGGCAATAGGTCAAACAAATTATTCTTAGAAATTTAGCACCTTCATTGATAACGGTCGGTTCATTTGTCAAAAGGCTCAAAACCTGTTGAGGCGCAATTAAACTGATTGCTGTAATAGCAACACTGATGCACACAGCAGCCCAAAAAGCAATGGCAAATATTTTCTTTATCGGTTCGATTTGCCTTTTGCCCCAGTATTGTGTTGAAATAACTACCATTCCGGCAACGATGCCGCCCAATGTCATCTGAAGCAAAAATTGAATTTGATTGCAAATGGCAGACCCGCTCAAGGCAAGCTCACTGTAGGCGCCAAGCATTAAGCTGTCTGTTAAATTCACACTGAAAGCAATAAGGTTTTGCAGTGCTATAATAAATGTCAGCGTAAAAAATGTTTTATAAAAAGACCGTTCCTTGACAAATAGACTCATATTGCTCCTCCGGATAATTTCTGCGCAACCGACGCCCTTTTATTGGTAAATGCAGTAAAATACTGTGAAATACTCAGCAAAAACAGCCCTACAATACACCAGCCCATGTTCTGCGGGATAAATAGCAGCAGGCAAACCCCCGCAATTCTTCCAAGGTTCAGCCAAATCTCTCTGAAAGCAAACAGTTCGGGACTGTGTTCCCCGCCTTCCTTGAGCCTTTCTATCACATTAACATACATGCTGTTATTCGGAATAGATGTGAAGCTTAAGACAGCCGCGTTTACTATGCTGACGGCAATCAGCATCGGCGTTGAGTTGTATAACCCGAGAACGATTATTGAAACCGCAAGAAAACTGGCCGATACCGCTGTTGATTTTGCTCTGTTTGAGGGGCGCAGCACACGTGCTGCAAGAAGGTTGAATAATATTCCCGCGCCGCCCGCGATAAAGCTGTTCAAGCCTACCATAAATTCATCCTTTACCAACTGATAAATCAGAAGGTTAAGAATAATGTAGAAAGCGCCGTCATAAAGCCCCCGCCCAAATTCGCTTGCCAACCCCAATTTTACACTGCCGCTTTTCATTGCAAGCGCAAAAGCGGTTCTCAGCGGCTTTGAGACACATGCTTCGTAGTTATATGACGAAACCTTTCCGGCGAGGAAGAACGTAACAACCGCAAAAATAAACGAAATAAAAAAAACAGTCAAATACCCTGCCGTTCCTTTGATAATGTAAATAATCAAACCGGAGCAAAACGGAGCCGCCATCTGCACCACGGCGGTAGATGTTCCAATAAGCCCCAAAGCGTTATCTCTGTTGTCATCCGTGGTGGTATGCTTTGTCACCAGCATATAGCCCAGCCAATAAAAACCTCCGGCAATTCCGCTGATTATGGCTATAAGGGGCATCCATTTAACCGAGTTTTCTTTAAAGACCAGCAACAGCAGATATGACAAAGCATAAAGAGCAATCCCAATTCTTGCAATTGTTCTCGCACTGAACTTTCGGACAAGGCCGGTGCTAAATATCATCCCGACGCCCTGCCCAATAAACAAAATGATATTGAAAACATAAGCAATTCGAATATCAGAAGCAATTGAAATTAAAAAAGTATTTACAAAAATATATGGTAATGTAAAAAAAAGCTGAAAGCAGGAGTGCATCCAAAAAAGAGCAAAAAAATCGCTCGAAAGACGCTCCGCTTTCTTGTTGCCGGCTGCAAATTTTGACATAGAAAACTCCAAGCTGAAGGTAAAATAATTATAGCGGTATCTTACCCTTAATAAAATCTTTACAGCGGCGAGTTTATCATATATACTGTTCTATGTCAAGGAAATACAATTTCTTCAAGGTAAAATTTAGGAGGCAGTTATGACTAAAAGAACATATTTTAACGGTCAATTTGAGCAGCGTACCCGAAGCTTTTTTTCTGTGGCAGAGGGTTTGCCGGCTCCCGAGGCAAGTTGTCTTGCATTCGATTCAAAAGGCACTCTTTTTGTCGGCACGGCAAAAGGTCTTGCACGGCTTGAAGGTAAAAAAATAATTCCCGTCAGCCTAAAACTTCCGCAAGAAGATTGTGCTGTTTCAATGCTTTTCGGCGACAGCCGCGGGCGCATTTGGGCGGGCAGTTCAATGCGTTTATTTTGCATAAACGACAAAAAGGTTGCGGCAATGCCAAGCTTTAATAAACCAGTCGTCTCAATGGGCGAGGGCGAAGACGGCGCGCTTTGGCTGCTTACGGAAGATTACCTTTACAAAATGGATAACGACGCAGGTGAATTCAAAGAAGTTATTGATGTCCCGGGAATCGGCAACTGTCTTGCTGTCACCGGATTAAGAAATGTATATGTCGGTACAAAAAAGAGCGGTCTTTTAGGGTTAATTGGCAAACGACATCATTGGGCTGAGCTGTTCGAAGAGTTTACAGGCATTTTAAGCAACTCCGTCAACTGCGTATCCTTCGATTCAACAGGCTACCTATGGGTTGGCACAAGCAAAGGGTTATGCGTTTATGACGGCAAAGGGCACTGGCTTTCGGCCAAAGAAGTCCCCTGCATCCCCAAAGGCTGCATAAATGACATGGTTGTTGGCGCTGACGGTTCACGCTGGTTCGCGACAACAACCGGTTTAGTGCTGTTAAAAGAAGGCGCGCTTAAATATTATGGCTTCAAGCGTTGGGTTCCATCCCCGGATGTGAAGGCAGTAGCCATATCGGCAAATGGTACGGTATGCGCCGCGACAAACGAAGGGTTAAGCCTGATTGAAACTCAAATGATGACCCTTGAAGATAAAGCAAGGCATTACCAAAAGACTGTTGAAAAATATCATGTCCGTAAGGACGGTTATGTTACCGTGCGCTTTTTGGATGTTCCGGGAGAAATTGAGAACGGCTATGTTGAGGTATCCGACAATGACGGCACATGGACCGCTATGTATATGGCTTGCCAAGCGTACCGTTACGGCGCAACCGGCGAAAAGGATGCACTCGAAAATACCCGCCGCACCTTTAAGGCACTGCAAAAGCTAACTGTCGTTACAGATATTCCCGGTTTCACTGCCCGTGCCATTCGCTATCCCGATGACCCGACAGCAGGCTTCGGCGACGGCGACCCCGAATGGCACCTTGACGCTAAAGGCGAATGCGAATGGAAGGGTGAAACTTCCAGCGATGAAATGGTCGGCGACTTTTATGGTTGGTCGGTCTATTATGATATAGCTGCGACAGATAAAGAAAAAGCCGAAATATCAGAAACAGTTCGCAATATTACAGACCATATCCTAAGAAACAACTTTAAACTGGTTGATTTTGACGGTCTGCCGACAACCTGGGCGAACTGGGCACCCGAGGATTTAAACCACAACAATCATTGGTTTGCCGAGCATGGGCAGAACGCGCTTGAAATACTCTCCATTCTCAAAACCACTTACCACATGACCGGTGACGAAAAATATAATGAAGTTTATCGCAGCTTGATTGTTGACCATCACTACCTGATGAACATCATGCATTACAAACTTGAGGACTACCATTCATGCCACATAGACGATGAACTGGCAATGCTTATCATCACTCCGCTTCTTAAGTATGAAAAAGACCCGATTATCCGTTCTTATCTTTTGATGGGATTAACCCGTCATTGGCAATATGAACGCATTGAACGCACCCCGTTCTGGAGTGTAATCTATGGTTCTATGACTGGCAGACATTGCGACCTTGAAGTCGCCGCAGAATCCCTTGAGCAACTTCCTCTTGACCTTATCCATTGGCCAACCTATAACAGTCACCGCGAGGATTTGGAGTGGGTAGTCGCATCCGAGGAATTCTGGATGCCGCCGCAACTAAAAGCGCCCCTGCCATTTGACGAAAAACCGATGTGTAAATACGATTCCAATCCGTTCCATGCCGACAGCGGTATAAAACTGATTGTAACACAAGCTGAAGATGGCAGAACGATAACCCAAATAGAGTTGCCTGAAGACCATGCTTCCCACGAAAGGCGCGTTGAAGACGGAACAGTGTTTTTACATCCGTACTGGATGGCGAGATATTATGGAATCTTAGGCGATTAATGAATTTAAAGGGCTGTCTCGCTAAAAAAAGCGAGACAGCTTTTATTCATTTTAGCCCTTGTCCAACATGTCATTCTGAACGCAGAGAAGAATCTTTCTTGTCGCGAGAGATAAAGATCCTTCGTCGTTCGCTCCTCAGGATGACAGGGGGATTCGTTCTTCTACCCACTGACCACTATCCACTAACCACTTAAAAAGAAAGGTTCGTGCATTACATGACACCCAGAGAACGCTTTATTCAAGCCTTGACCTTCGGTAATCCGGATAAAATACCCTTACAGGCGGGCGGGCCGCGGGAATCCACCCTGCTCGAGTGGCACAAACAAGGGCTTCCCGAAGAGAAAAATCATACGGAGGCCCTTTTAGAAGAATTAGGATTGTCGCCCGAACCAAAAACTATTACAGTCAACCCCGGTATTTCTTTCCGTATGATCCCAGAGTTTGAGGAAAAGTTGATCTCCCACGAAAACGGCCATAAAATTGTACAGGATTGGATGGGGGCTATTACCGAAATATCCGAAGAATTCGACTGTACTTATATCCGAAACGCGCGTGATTTTGTAACCCGCAAATGGCACAAGTTCCCCGTGGAAACCCGCGAGGATTGGCAAGAGATGAAGAAGCGGTTTTGTATTGATACCGAAGGGCGCTTCCCGGATGATTTTGAAGTGAGAGCTGAATTTTTCAAAAATCGAGACTATGTCAGCGGCATTAATTTTAACGGTCCGTTTTGGCAGATGCGGGAATGGCTCGGCATGGAAAATCTCTGCATCCTATTCCTGGATGACCCTGAATTTGTCGGCGAGATGATTGAATACTGGACAACATTCATCGAACAAATATTAACAAAGATAACAAAAATTTATTCACCCGATTTTGTCCACATTTCGGAGGATATGGCTTACAAAGCGCACCCGATGATTTCCCCTGCATTGACACGGGAGTTTTTGTTACCATCCTATAAACGCTGGATAAAGATATTGAAAAGCGCCGATGTTCCGATAATTGATATGGACTCCGACGGTTATGTTGATGACCTTATCCCGATTTGGATTGAAGCCGGTTTTAATGTGTGCGACCCGGTTGAGGTTGCGGCCGGTAATGACATTGTAAAATTCCGCGAGAAGTATGGTAAAAATATGGCTTACCGAGGTGGAATTGACAAGCGGGCTATAGCGGCAGGCGGCAGTATAATGGAGAAGGAAGTTATGCGGGTTGTGCCTCCCCTGCTGAAGGACGGCGGATTTATCCCGAGCTGCGACCACGGCGTGCCGCCTGATATATCCTGGCAAAATTATGTGGAGTATTCCCGTTTGCTTGCGAAGCTTTGCGGCTGGCTTTAATGTAAATACTTGTTTACAAACCGCTAATACTTTGACCTTAAAACGGTTAATAAATATTCAAACTTTTTCTTGCATAACAGTAAAATCTCTGATATATTGGTAATATACAAAATTGAATTTTATAAAATAATTCACCTTTTACTGCATGGGTTAACTTGCCGATTTCAAGTGTTTTAACAATTTGAAAGGAGTGGATAATCTGCAAATGATTTTCTGAGCATACATTTTTCGTTCGATTAAATCAGAATGAGGAGGAGAATTTTGTGAAAAAAATCTTAGTGCTTTGCATGACTTTCAGTTTAGTGCTTTCTCTTTGTGCATGTTCCTTTAAATTTTCAACCGCAAACTTTCAAAATCTTGTAATGGCTTCTGAAATTAACGAGGATACCTTTAAGCCAATAACCGCAACAAATACTTTTTCAACAACCAGTCCGGTTGTTTATTTGACCGGTACACTTAAGAACGCTATGGAAGGCACTGTTATAAAGGCTACCTGGCGTTATATCGAAAATGACCCGGCGTCCGACATCGATAGTGCAACATATACAGTAAAAAATACAAACACAGATTTTCAATTTAATCTGTCTATACCGGATAACGGTTGGCCGGTAGGCAAATACGAAGTAATCCTTTATATTGATGATAAACCCGAAAAAGCTGTTCCTTTCACAGTTAAAGCCGATAGCGCGGATTTAACAAACCCTGTAACCGAAACTACAACGGCAATTCCCGAAACTACAGCAGCTATATCTCAAGCCCAAACTGCATATTTTCAAGACCTTAAAACCGGCGAAGGAATTGATGAAGAAACTTACAAACCTATAAAGGTTACCAGCACTTTTTCAACAACCTCACCTACTGTTTATTTGTCGGGGTCGCTAATGAATGCAAAAATAGGCGACGAAATAAAAGGTTACTGGCAATATACCCAAAATGACCCTGCTGTTGACATAGACACTTCCACTTTAGCGATTGAAAATGTCGACACTGATTTTTATTTTAGTCTTGATATGCCTGACGACGGTTGGCAGCCGGGCAAATATGAACTTTTGCTTTATATTAATGATGTTTATGATACAACGGTTAATTTTGACGTTGCATAGTTAAACACAGTGATTCCATTACCAATAGCAAAAAGCAGAGCTTTTAGCCCTGCTTTTTTATATATATTTTAATTTTTATTTAGGACATAAAAAATTAACTGCGTTATGGTTGTTCAAGATTTTAACCTCTTTGTGAAAACCTGCAAATTCTCCGTCTACTGTCCA
>CAYNMU010000003.1:3032-55384 GCA_964398395.1 uncultured Eubacteriales bacterium | reverse complement strand
TTATTGAAATGTTAAAAGAAAAAGGATACAATACAAGCAGAAATTACTTGTGAAAAGGGCAAGGTTTGAAAGAAACTTTCAAACAATTCGTTTTGTTCTTTTCGGTACTGATTTATGACCGAAATTTTGCGAAAGCGCACAAAACATAAAAAAGGAAAGGATTTAAGCTATGAAAAAGCGTTTATTATCCATCGTATCCCTGCTTCTGGTACTCACCATCCTCTTCTCTTTCCCTGTGCAGGCAGCGCCCGAAAGAATGCTCGCCTTCCCCGAAGCGGACGGCGCCGGCAAATACACCGTCGGCGGCAGAGGCGGCAGAGTGATTGAAGTCACCACACTGGAGGACGGCAGAAACCTCCCCGGCTCATTCAGGGCGGCGGTTGAAGCGACAGGTCCGCGGATAGTTGTTTTCAAGGTCGCGGGGACTATCCTCCTCAAAGAATCACTTAAGATAAGAAACCCATATATCACCATTGCGGGGCAAACAGCGCCCGGCGAAGGCATCACCCTCAAGGATTACAGCTTCAATGTGGATGCCAACGAAGTCATCATCCGCAACATCCGCGTGAGGCTCGGCGATATGAACGAAAAGGACGCCATGAGTGTATCCGAAGTGGAAAATGTGATCATCGACCACTGCTCCGTCAGCTGGGGCGTGGACGAAACGCTTTCGGTGACGGAGTGCGGCAATGTCACGGTGCAGTGGACTTTTATTACGGAAGGCCTGCACGACAGCATCCACGAAGCGGGCAAGCACAGCAAAGGCTCTTTGGTAAACGGCAGCCTTGGCCAGCAGACTTCTTTTAACCATAATTTGTTCGCACACAACGATGCGAGAAGCCCGAGGCCGCAGGGCAAGCTGCCCATCACGGAGGATACGATAGGCTTTTTCTTTGACTTCACCGACAATGTTGTTTACGACTGGGGCAGAAAGTACGCCGGGGAATACTTTGACACGGACAGAAAAACCACGATGAACTTCATCAATAACTATTATATCCCCGGCCCGAGCTCGGAGGCCGAGAATTTCCTGATTGATATGGGGCTCTATTCCTCGATGTATTTTGCGGGCAACTACATGAACGGCAGACTGCCGAAAGACCAGTATGCTAAGATAACTTACGAGGATTTTAAAAAGCCGGACAACGGCTGGAAATTAGCCGCACCCTTTGACGGGCAGATGGGCAATGTGCAGAGCGCGGAAAAAGCCTATGCCATGGTGATGAAAAACGGCGGAGCGGCACTGAACCGGGACGCCTATGATAAAAGAATCGTCAATGAAGTCATTACCGGCACGGGGCGCATCATCGACAGGCCCTCCGAGGTAGGCGGCTGGCCGGTTTTGGCAACGGGCGACGCGTACATAGACACCGACAAGGACGGCATGCCAAACGATTGGGAGACGGCTAAAGGGCTCGACCCGAATAACCCAGCCGACGGCAATTTGGACAGGGATTCGGACGGCTACACCAATGTGGAAGAGTTTTTAAACAGCCTGATGACGGGCCTTTACACCGAAGATGTGCCTTTCCCGCAGTTTAACAGCAATTTCCGGTTTTTCCGGTTAATCGGGTATTTGACGCTGCGGGCATATCTGGACGCGAAGAAGTGGGTACTGAATCTTTTTAAATAATGAAAAGTTTTTAATGAAAAGTGAGAATATATGAAAAACAATACAAATTTTTTAACCCTTGAAAAAAAGCGCATCACGCTTGCGGGCCGGCTTGTCTACGGCTACATCAGCGAGGGCAACTACATTATCTCGCCGTTTTATCAGCCGAAAAGCTTTGACGGCGACACGCTGCTTTGGATACTGCCCGTCAACGCCGATGAAAAAGCCCTGATGATAACCTGCGGGGGTTACAGCTTTAAAAGGCAGAAAAGCGGCAAAATCGCCATCACGTTCGACGGCGAATACAAAACAATCGAGCAGCCGGACAGACCGACATGCGACTTTTTCGGACATTTTGTCGAGCTGGATATTGCAAACGGGCAGGCGTTTTTGCAGGCATACGCCCGTTTTTATTGGGATAACCTGCTGCCGGAGATTGCCGAGCGCACCTTTATGCGCAAGAAAAAGGATATCCGGGACGGCTATGTATTATCGACACTCAAAGAAAAAGTCTACGGCGGGACCTACCCGGCGGTTGACCATGAGTTTCACATTAAGGGCCGGTACGCTGTGGGCGGCAAAGCCGAAATCAGCCTGATCAAGCGGATGCTGGAGCTCCAGATGAAAATTATGCGGGAGGATAAAAAGCAGCTTTCCCGCAATGTGTGCTCCATTCAGCCCGACGGGCGCAGGGAATACAATGTCTGGCGGAGAAGCAAAAATTTAAGAAACAACGCGCAGATGTTCCGCATCACGGCTAACATTGAATTCATCGAGGAAATGGTTCAATATTATGCGATGAGCAAAGATATTAATTTTATCAAAGACAATATCGCGGCGCTCGAAAAAAACTGCGCCTACATCGAAAGCTTTATCGGCAGTGACAATCTGCTGGATTCCCATGTTTATTATGAAGACCAGGTGATTAAGGACGGAAAAGTGGCGCAGGCGCAGTGTTTCGCCGTGAACGGTTTCCGCCTGATGGCCAAACTCGAATCAATAGCGGGCAGCGAAGAAAAGACCGCTTATTACACGAACATTGCGGAAAAATTAGGCGCCGCCGTTGTCAGGGATTTCCCCGCCGGATACTGGGACAAAGAGAACAGCCGTTTTATTGACTGGATTGACGACGCAGGCAAACCGCACGACCATATCCATCTGCTTGCGAATGAACTGCCCTGCCTCTTTAAGCTGGCGAGCGAAGAGCAAAAAAACTGCACGGCGGAATTAGTAAAGGAACACGACGGGGTGTTTTCAAAATTCCCCAGTTATGTCGCGGCGAAAATTGAGGATTACACCGACAGCGAGATTGGGACCGGCGGAGCCTATGACCTGTGCGCCGCGGGCCGCTACTGGTGCTGGGACGCAACATACAAGGCATTTATCAAAGACGGCGCAACACTCTTTAAACAGCTCAATCAGGTAGCCGAGCAGGCAAAAATTGACAACTACCTCATGGGCGAACGGTACGACATGAACTATGTTTATTACATCGATGACAAAAACTGGCACGGCGCGGCGCTGTATTATGAATACCCGAATGTGTTTTTATTCGTGCTGATCACCCAGTATTTGGGCGTTACCTTCGGTTTTGACTGCGATGTCATCATCAAACCTTTAATAAAAGGCGGCGGCACCGTAAAACTGCCGAGCTACGGCATTGAATACACCGTAAAGGGAAACAGCTTTACACTCCACAATTTGAAAGATACCGCTGTAACCGCGGATGTTGACCTCAGCGGCATCGGGATTGACTTTGCGGGGAGAGTAACGGTGGATGGAAACGGGGAAATGACTTTCTAAGTGGTCAGTGGTTAGTGGTCAGTGGTTAGAAGAACGAATCCCCCTGTCATCTGCGGATGACATCCCCCTTTGGCAAGGGGGACAAGGACTTTCCCGACTTGCCTCCCTTGTTAAAGGGAGGGGAACCGCTTGCGGTGGTGGGATTGTCTAACATCTAATGTCTGGTTTGAGAGGAATGAAAACAGATATGACAAGCAGAGAACGGGTAAAAAAAGCCATGCATTTTATGCCGCCGGACAAAGTGCCGGTGCAGTATTATTACGCGCCCGTCGGCTACTATGAGCACGGGGAAACGCTAAATGATTTGTACTCCGAACTGCCCGGGGATTTCGGTCCCTTTGAGCGGATGGCTGTCCCAGCCCCTGCCGAAAACGAATATGAAGCGGACGGCAGTTTTCACGCTTTCCGGCGCGACGAATGGGGAACGCTCAAAGAATACCGCATTTTCGGCATTGCGGGCATGCCGGTTGAATACCCGCTCGCCGATATTTCAAAACTTGAAAGCTACGCTTTTCCGCCCGCTCCGGCGCTTTCCGGACCGAAATTTGAAGAACACTGCAAAAGAGTCAAAAAACATCAGGAACAATACTATTTTTTGCAGGGCGCGGGCTCGCTGTTTGAAAGGCTTGTGGCGCTCCGCCCGGAGACGGATGTGCTCTGCGACATCGCACTGAATGAACCGGGCATCAGCCGCCTTGCGGATAAAATCATTGAATATTATTCGGACTTTGTCAGCCTTGCGGTCAAAGCCGGCGCTGACGGCATCAGCTTCGGGGACGATTACGGCACGGAGCGCTCGCTGGTGATGAACCCCGTCACCTGGCGGAGTTTCATCAAGCCGCGGTTAAAGGAATTGTTCCTGCCGGCGGTAAAGGCGGGGTTGGATATCCACTTCCACAGCTGCGGGCAGGTTGGCGCTGTACTCGATGATTTCCGGGAAATCGGCGTCACATCCATCTGGCCGCAATTGCCGGCGTATAATATGGAAGAACTCGCCGCGCGCTGCCGCTCTTTGGGGCTGGCCGTGGCTATTCATACGGACCGCGCGAACATCATGACGCACGGCACCCCTTCGGACGTGCGGGATTTGGTGAAACGGGAATATGAGGTGTTCCAAATGGCACAGGGCGGCGCTTGGTTTTACATCGAGGCAGACAACGGCTTTCCGTTTGAAAATTTGGAGGCGCTGGTTGAAACAATAAAAGAGATTCAGTAACGGTCAGTGGCTGATGGCTAGTGGACCGAATCCCCCTGTCATCCTTTCGGATGACATCCCCCTTTAGCAAGGGGGACAAGAAACCCGCAACCTTGCCTCCCTTGTTAAAGGGAGGGGGACCGCTTGCGGTGGTGGGATTTTCTGAGGCAAATAAAGATTCCGTAATCACCCGTCAGGCTAACGCCTGCCACCCTCCTTGAAAAGGAGGGCTTGAAAGGAGAAACACATCATGACCAACGTATTTGACATCACGGATTTCGGCGCAATCGGCGACAAAGCAAAGGACTGCACGGCGGCCATTCAGCAGGCGCTGGATAAAGCGGGCAAAGTGAGGGGCGTTGTTGTCGTACCCTCCGGCAATTACCTCTGCGGGATGCTCACCGTCCCGAAGGGCGTCAGTTTTACCGGAACCCATGCCTGGACCTTCGGGCAGGACGGCAGCAGTATTCTAACCCTGATTGACGGCAGCTACAAATGCCTGCTGGATATTACCGGAGCGGCGGGCTGCACCATCAAAGGCCTGTCCATCAACGGCGGCAAACTCGGCAGCGGCATTCACGGCGTTATGCTTGACCAGGACGAATACAACGGCGGCGGCGCGGAGCATACACCGACAATTGAAGACTGCCGCATCGGCAGTTTCACCGGGGACGGCGTGCACCTCAACCACATCTGGTGCTTTTCCATCCGCCACAGCATGCTGTGCTTCAACACCGGGCACGGGCTGTACATCAACGGCTGGGATGGCTTTATTTTAGATAACTGGATGTCCGGCAACGGCGGGGCGGGTATCTACGCAGATAAAGTCGCCGCTTCGGTTACCGCCACGGGCAACCGCGTGGAGTGGAACAGACTGGCAGGCTTCTATTTTAACAACAGCAATACGCTGAACCTGACCGGCAACTATTTTGACCGCAGCGGCGGACCGGCCCTGTGGATTACCGCGGACGCAGGCAGACAGAGCGACACCGTGACCGCCACCGGCAACATCTTCAACCGGAGCGGCGCAGGCGATTTTGCGGAAAAAGGCCCGGAAGACGAACTGAACAACTGCCATGTGCGGCTTCAGCGGTGCGTCAATATTGTGCTCAGCGGCAACAGCTTCCGCGTCGGCCGAAACGACGGCGATGTGGGGCCGAAAAGCCCGAATTACGGCATGGTGCTCGGGCACCTGCGCGGCTGTGTGATTAAAGACAACGCGATGATGTGCGGGAGCATAAAGAAGAATATTGTTGACCTCGGCGGACATGAGGAAGATGTCATTGTGAAAGATAACGCCGGCGGGTCCTGCGAAGAGTTCGGCATCTTCTGGCCGGCACTGAAGGATTGAACAAGGAAAGGTTGAAGGCAGCTCTATGGATGATAATAAAATAAAAACTCTCGAATCTCCATATTTAGTGATACCCAATATCAGCAAAACATTGCAGTTCAAAGTGTTCTGTATTGAACAATATAAAAACGAGCATCATATCAGCGGCGCGCAATCGGTCAAGACTTTTGAGGATTATGGCGTTTTTGATTATATAGGTGCTTTTTACGATGTGCTTCACTCGACCGGAGGCAAATACATCGTTGAGGATATTGATATGTTTATTGCCGCAAGGCAGTGAAAAGAGGACTTTCTAATGACTGTTGATAATAAAAATCAAGAAAAAGAGCAATCTTCGGAAAACTTGATTGAAAAGCTAAACGAAGCAGAAATTGCAGTTTTAGACGGCGGTTGGCTTACGCCCGAGGAAATTGAGACAAGTTTTGGTTGCAGCAAAAGTGTTATTGATTCTAAACTCAAAGAGTCCGCAATTGAATCAAAATCAACATCTGAACGATTCGACTTTTTTACAACTGCTGCTGAAATGAGAAAAGAGTTAGAATAACATACATTTGAATAATGTGAAAATTAAAAACAATCCACTACGGGTTAAGCCGACAGATTGCAAAAGAAGCATCCCCTCTTTAACATTCAAGTTTCAGAGGGGATGCTTTTAATCATTTTATAAATGCTTTAAGCCGTATGAATTGCAATTGCAATCAAAAGAACCGCTGCAAGGGTTCTGTGTGATATCAGCCATATTTTACTTCTTTTTTTCATCTTGCTCCCGTATATGCCATGCATAATTTGCATCGTCATAGCTCCTGCGGCGATGGTACCGACAATATTCAATCCGTACTGACTGAATTGCAGCAAAAAGTGAGCAATTATGAACAAGATGGTCAGCAGCCCGAACAATTTATGATTCTTTACAATCAGCTTCATAATGATTGTATAGATTTTAAGAACTTCCGGATATTTGCTAAGCTGCTTCCGGTAGTTTTTGAAAATAAACTTAACAAAAAAATTAAGTATGGTGAGCACATAAAGTATTACGATCATGCTCCCTAAAAGTTCGCCTAATCCCTCTAACAAGATAAAATCTCCTTACTGTCCGTTTTTAAAAAATGTTATCTCTTAACCCTGGCGTTGCCTTCCCATACGCTCCAAACTTGCTCTTCATCGGCAGGCTGCGCGTAATCGGTGATGAATGTGGTTGCCAGCGCGCCTGTTGCCCACCCGAACTGAGCCCATTTTTCGCTGTCCCAACCCTTTAAGATTGCATAAAGAAGGCCGCCGACAAAGCCGTCGCCGCCGCCGATACGGTCAAGGATATGTATTTCCCTCGGCTCAATCACATGCCACTCGTCGCCGTTTAACATAATCGCGCCCCAAAGGTGGGTGTTTGCATTGACAACTTCACGCAGAGTGGTGGCGAAAACGGAGGCATTGGGGAAAGCCGCTTTCACTGCGGTAATCATGCCCTTGAAGCCTTCGATTTTAGCAGCGATACCTTTGCCGCCCGCTTCCGGCCCTTGAATGCCAAGGCAAAGCTGAAAGTCTTCCTCATTGCCGACAAGGATGTCGGAAACGCTTGCGATTTCGGTGAAGATCTCTCTTAATTCCTGCTCGCGCCCTTTCCAGAAAGTCGCGCGGAAGTTGAGGTCAAACGAAATAACGGTGCCGTATTTTTTTGCCGCCCTGGCAAGCTCCAGGCAGAACCTGCCTGTTTCGGGCGAAAGCGCGCCGATTAGCCCGGAAAGGTGCAGCACCGCAACGCCATCTTTGCCGAATATTCTGTCCAGGTCGAAATCGTTTATGTTTAAGGTTCTGCCGACTTCGCCGGCACGGTCGTTTTGCACACGAGGGCCTCTTGAACCGTAGCCGCTGTCCGCAATGTTAAACTGATGCCTGTAACCCCACGGGCCGCCCTGCGGAATTTCTTTGCCTTCAAAAGCCATTCCGCGCGAGCGGAGATTGCTTTTAATGAAGAGGGCAATCGGGCTGTCTTTGACAAAGGTGGTTAACACCTTCACGGGCAAACCGAGGTAGGACGAAATGCTCGCCACGTTGGTTTCCGCACTGGTTGCCTGCATAAAAAAGTTGCTGCTTGCCTCAACGGGCTGACCGTCGGGTGGGCTTATTCTGATACCCATGCTTGTGGGGACAACCATTGCCCAGGTGCAGTCTTTTTTGATTTCTTTCATTTCCATATCTCCTTTTTATAGGACTATTTAAGGCTCCTTTTACAAAGGAGCTGTCGCCGCATGGCGACTGAGGATTTAAATCACCCGTCAGGCTCTCGCCTGCCACCCTCTTTGAAAAAGAGGGCTAAAACACGGTACTGCTAACCACTAATCACTGGCCACTAACCACTCGTCAAACGTCATACTGCGTCGCTGCCGTGTTTCCGCCTTCACCGGTCCAGTTGGTGTGGAAGAACTTGCCTCTGGGGGCGTCGGTGCGCTCATAGGTATGCGCGCCGAAATAGTCGCGCTGCGCCTGCAGAAGGTTGGCGGGGAGCTTTTCGCAGCGGTAACCGTCATAATAGCAGAGCGCCGTTGTCATGGCGGGGATGGGAATGCCGTTTGTCAAAGCGGTTGCGCAGACCCTGCGCCAGCCCTGCTGGGCGGCGTCCATAATCGCCTTGAAATACGGGTCAAGCAGCAGGTTTGTAATAGCGGGATTGTTATCGAAAGCGTCCTTAATTTTGCCTAGGAACACGCTGCGGATGATACAGCCGCCGCGCCACATAAGGGCGATGCCGCCGTAGTTGAGGTTCCAGCCGTAAGTTTTAGCTGCGGCGCGCATCAATGAATAGCCCTGCGCGTAGGAAATAACTTTTGCGGCATAAAGGGCATTCTTGATATCCGCAATAAACTGCGCCCTGTCGCCTTCAAAAACGGGAACCGGTCCGCTGAGCACCTTGGAAGCGGCAACTCTTTCCTCTTTGATTGCGCTCAGGCAGCGGGAGAAAACAGCCTCGCCGATTAACGTCAGCGGAATACCTTCGTCCAAAGCCGCGATGCCGGTCCATTTGCCGGTACCCTTTTGCCCTGCGGTGTCTAGGATTTTGTCAACGATTGCCGTGCCGTCAGCATCTTTATAGGCGAGGATATCTCTTGTGATTTCGATCAGATAGCTGTCCAGCTCTTCTTCATTCCACTTGGTGAAGACTTCGTGCATTTCGTCCGCGGTCATGCCCAGAAGATCTCTCATGAGTTGGTATGCTTCGCAGATAAGCTGCATATCGCCGTATTCTATGCCGTTGTGCACCATTTTAACAAAGTGGCCGGCACCGTTTTCGCCTACCCAGTCGCAGCAGGGTGTGTCGTTTTCAACCTTCGCGCAGATAGCCTGAAAAATCGGTTTTACCCACGGCCATGCGGCGTTTGAACCGCCGGGCATCATGCTCGGGCCTTTCAGCGCGCCTTCTTCGCCGCCGGAAACGCCTGTGCCGATATATAACAAGCCTTTGCTTTCAACATACTGTGTGCGGCGGGTCGTGTCGGGGAAATGGGAGTTGCCGCCGTCAATAATAATATCACCCTGCTCAAGCAGCGGAATAAGGTCTTCAATTGTTGCGTCAACGGCGTCGCCGGCTTTAATCATCATCATCACTTTGCGGGGTTTTTCAAGGCTCGCGACGAGTTCCGGCAGCGAATAGGTGCCCGTTATGTTTTTGCCCTTTGCTCTGCCTTCGATAAAGTCCGTCACTTTTTGCCCGGTTCTGTTATAGACCGAAACGGTAAAGCCCTTGCTTTCCATATTCATTACAAGGTTTTCGCCCATAACCGCGAGGCCTATTAGCCCGATGTCTGATTTTTTCATATGTTTAACCTCCAAAGCGCCGAAGCGCCAAAATTTACTTGTTCAGTTGTGCTCTGATACCTTCGAGCACGCTGTAGGGGATTTTAAGGTTCCCCAGCCCGGTACCGATGCTGATGTGCGGCTTCATAGCGCCGTGGAAATCCGTGCCGCCGCTGATGCAAAGCGAAAGATCTTTTGCCAATGCCTGATATTTGCTCTGCTGTTCCGGTGTGTATTCGGTGTAAAAACCTTCTATGCCGTCAAGCCCGTAAGTTATTAATTCCTGCAAAAACACCTTCAAAGCGATGTCATCCATTTTGATTAAATGCAAGTGCGCGGCAAAGGAAACGCCGCTCGCCTTTTTAATCATTTCAATGCATTCTTTTGCGGTCAGGCACTGTGAATTTGAATAAGCAGGTTTGCCGAAGCTCAGGTAGGTGTCAAATGCTTCTTTCACCGAACTTGTATAGCCTTTGTCTGCAAGCAGCCGCGCAAAATGCGCCCTGCCAACAATGCCGGCCGGCGCGATAGTCATCGCTTCGTCCACGGTAACGTCAAAGCCCAGTTTAACAAGATTATCGCAGGTTTCTTTTGTTCTTTGTTTTCGCACAACAAGCGCCCGCTCGATTTGCGACAGGAAAAACGGATTTTCAATGTCGATGTAATAACCGAGAATATGCAGCTCCGTGTCGCTCACGGCGGAAAGCTCAACGGCGGGCACAACTTCGATGCCGATTTTTTTGCCTTCCTCCATCGCTTCGCGGACGCCGTCAATGCTGTCGTGGTCCGAAAGAGCCACGGCGCTGAGTCCGCTTTCTTTCGCGTGACGCACAACTTCCGCCGGGCTGAATGCGCCGTCGGACATAACGGAATGGGTGTGCAGGTCAATTAACTTTTCTTTTTCTGCAGATGTGTTCATTATAAGTTTCCATTCTAAAATCCCACCACCGCTGATGCGGTCTCCCTCCCTTTAACAAGGGAGGCAGGGGATTTTCTAGCCGCTGGTCACTAACCACTAATCACTAATCACTAACCACTCGCAAGGCTTTCATTCAACCGTCTCGCATGACCATAATCCCAGCGCAGGATTGCTGATGTAAAAAATTTCTTCGCCGTCCGGCAGGGTGTTGAAGCCGTCTTTCAGTATTTCGTGGTTGTAAAGCTCAGCAGCTTTACAGTAAGGCATGTAATTGAAGGAAGCGCCCCGCACCTCTTGTTCGCTGAGTTTTTCGGTGCAGTAGGTAATATTGAAGCGGCCGTCGGATGAACCATGGATTAGGTGCGCTGCAACAGAAAGATTTTCCTGCAGATCACTGTTTTCTTTCACCAGTTCCAGTACTTTGATACGCCCGACATAGCCGTATTTGCGAATCAGCGCGTCGTTGGCGTCATCCTCGCCGAATTTGCGCACGCCGGGCGCAAGGATGATCAGCTCCCCGCCCTGTGCCATCGCCATGCGGGTTCTGTAAATTGCTTTGTTGCCGAGCCAAGTGCTTTTAAACTCGCGCTCGTCCAAATAAACTACCACTTTTTTTAGCGGCGGACCGACGCAGGTCAGATTTTTTTCCTGGCTCATCTTCACAGCCTGCTCAAACAGTTCCCTTTGGCTGCCGATAAACAGACCGTGTATGTAAGTATCGTCGCCTTTGTTGGTGGTAACGGTCAGCACATATAAAAGCGGCACGTCAAAGAGGAACTTTACCTGCGCGTAATCAAAAACACGGCGGACGGGCGAAAAATCTTTTCCCATCACGCGCTCCATGCCATAAAAAGCGCCGAGCATGTGCGAACTGTTTATCATACTGCTGCCGCCGCAGCCGACGAAGATATTTTTCGAATAGTTGGCCATACCCACCACTTCATGGGGGACAACCTGCCCGATGGAAATAATCAAATCATAGCTTTTGTCAAAGATCAGCTTGTTGACTTCCACATCGATTTTGGTGTTAACTAGCCCTTCGGAAACATCGCTTACAAATTCCGCAGGTACTTCGCCGATTTTAATGACATCTTTTCGCCAGTTATGGACGATGATTTTTTCAAACGGAACACCTTCGCCGAAAAAGGCCAGGCATTCTTCGCGGGTCATCGCCTCGTGTGTACCCAAAGCCGGGAGGATATCCACCTCGCAGCTATCTTTGAGCAAATCGTAATACACGGCGGTGATTTTGCCCGCGCCGGAATACATTCTTGTGTAATCTGGAGGGAGAAGCAGAACCTTGTTCAGCTTTTTGCCGGCTAAGGATTGCTCCAAAGCATTCCGCAAAGCATCTTTTTCAATCCCCGCTTCGCTATTTACAACCATGACATATCCCCCCTATTTTAATGTTTTCTAGTTTATCACAAAATGTCTTTTTATAAAAGTAAAAATTGCAAAAAAGACGAAAAAAATCGGCATGTCACGTTTAATGGCAGAAAAACAAAAAGCACCGTTCTTAAAAACGATGCTTTTTTTATTAATAAGTTTATCAGAAATTTATCTCGTCCGGATAAAAGCCCGAGCCCGCAAAGAAAGGCATGTTATTGATTGCGGTCATATCCTCAGGCGAAATTTCAAAGTCAAACACTTTGGCGTTTTCTTCAATACGCGCCGGCGTTACGGATTTCGGCAAAGGCAAGGTGTTGTTCTGCAGGCACCAGCGCACGCAAAGCTGTGCGGTGGATTTGCCGTACTTTTCGGCGATGCCTATCAATGTCGGGTTGGAAAGCATTTTGCCTGTGCCGAGCGGACTCCACGCTTCCACAAGGATATTGTTTTCAATGCAGAAATCAACCGCCTCTTTTTGCATATATCCTGGATGGAATTCAATTTGATTTACTATCGGAGGAATTTTCGCATCCCTGACAATCGGAGCCAGATGATGCGGCAGAAAGTTGCTCACGCCGATTGCTTTAACCCGTTTTGTCTCGTACAAGTATTCAAAAGCGTGCCAGGTATCCAGGTTAATCTTTTGCCATTCGCCCGGTTCGCCCTTGGCGGCAGGCCAATGGATTAAATATAAATCAAGATATTCCAGTTGAAGTTTTTCCATTGAACTTTCAAATGCCGCGAGCGTTTTTTCATATCCGCGTTCGGCATTCCACAGCTTGGTTGTAATGAAAAGCTCTTCGCGGTTTACCCCGCAAATTTTAATTGCATCGCCCACGCTCTTTTCGTTGCCGTAGGCAGCTGCGGTGTCGATGTGCCTGTACCCGGCTTTTATCGCCGCGAGTACAGATTGAACGGCCGTTTCTCCGTCGGGCGTTTGCCAAGTGCCAAAACCCACGCAGGGGATTTTAACGCCGTTATTCAGCAAATAACTGTCAGTCAATGTTTTCATTTTTATAACAATCCTTTCTTAATGAGAAAGTTTATCTAACCCGAATTATATCATTCTTTGAATAACCTGTCCACAGCAAATTAAATACACCGAAGAACATGCGCAAATACCCCGTTTAACACCTAAGTATCCAAAATGCAATTTTTACCGCATTATTCATATGAATAATGCAAAATTTACTGCAATGTTCATATGTATAAACAAAAGCTGTATTTATCTGAAAAATGTTTGAAACAACGGCTTAATAATGTTAATATGTATTCAGTAAATTATGTCAGGGGGAAACCAGGCATGAATAAGGTTTTTGAGAATCATATCATCTTTTCCGAAAAGCCGACGTCCGAATGGGCATTGGGTTATCCCGTCGGCAACGGACGGACAGGTGCAATGGTAACCGGCAAGGTTGATAACGAAAGAGTTGCGCTTAACCATGATTTATTATGGCGGCGATTTTTTACCTATCAAGATAAAAACACCGCTCAACTTTTGCCCAAAGTGCGTGAATTGTGCAGCCAAGGCAAATGGGATGAAGCACAAAATCTTTTTCTGACGCACATACCCGAGACCGGACACGCATTGTACATCAATCCCTTTGTTCCCTTTTGCGATCTGGGGCTTTTTATAAAACACAAAAACGGGGAAATAACGGATTATACCCGCAAGTTAGATATGGACGCTGGCATTGTAACGGTTGAATATAGTGCAGGTCAAAGGCATTACCGCCGCGAGTATTTTTGTTCTTACCCGGCAGGGCTGTTTTTTATCAGGCTGACCTGTTCCGCAATGGGTTGCCTGAGCGGCGAAGTTTCCCTTTCGAGACTTTTGGACCCGGATTGCGAAGTAACAGGATGTTCAGCCCCCGGCGTTTTGACTTTAGAAGGTCATTTTGAAGAAGGCGTAACCTTTGCCGCAAAAATAAAGATTTTCCAGCGAGGCGGAAGACTGACCGGAGGAATAAAAACCTACGTACAGCCTGAAGGCGAAATGCCGCCGAACGATTTTGACGGAATTGCGTTTGATATTCGTAATGAATCGTCGGAATTTATGCCGTGCGGTGTTTCATCCTGTTTTGACAGCGCCGACGAAGTGCTGATTGCCCTTGCCCTTTCAACCGATGATGAATCGCATCTGCCCCCGCTCGAATTGTGCAAAATTAAATTAAGAGCGTTGGGCAGTGCTTTCCCAGATACAGAAGAATTGCTTGAAACGCACAAGGATGACCATCAGAGTTTATACCGCCGTGCAGGGTTGTATATTGCAGGAGGCAGCGAAGACGAAAGTACAGACACACTGTTGGAGTACATTGCCGGCGGCGGGGAAGTTGACAATTCTTTATACGGCCTGCTTTACAACACCGGTCGTTACCTCTCCATTGCTGCAGGCAGACCTCAGCCCGACGGTTCTGCACCAAAATCGCCGATGAACCTGCAGGGGCTCTGGAATCAGGATAGGCGTCCCGCGTGGGATTGTGATTTTCATTTGGATTTAAATTTGCAAATGTGCTACTGGGGGCAGGATTCCGCCAACCTCGGCGAGCTGATGCAGCCGCTGATGAATTGGATCACGAGACTTTTGCCCCAGGCTCGCCGTTCCGCAATGGATATCCACGGATGCCAAGGCGCTTTAATGGCAGCAACCTGCGACAACAAGACAATTGGCAATATAGATAATATCGGCTATTGCTTCACAAGCGCCGCAGCATGGCTTGCTCAGATTTTGTGGATGCATTATGAATATACTTTGGATGAAACATTTTTGCGTGATGACCTTTACCCGTTCCTTAAGGAAATCAGCGCTTTTTTTGATGACTTTTTAATGGAAGACGATATGGGCAGATTAGTTTCCTGCCCGAGCTGTTCGCCCGAGATGGGCATTGCGGGGCGAGACAAATGGAGTGTGCTTTCATCCACATCTGCTATTGACATGGAACTGATTCGCGAGGTGTATACTCACCTCGGCATCGCCGGAAATAAACTCAATGCGGACGAAAATTTGCAGGAGCATTGGGCAAAAACGCTCAGTAAACTGCCTTTGCCCTCAATTTCACCCGAACATGGTCTTTGCGAATGGCTAGAGAATCATGAACCGCACGACGCGGGGCATCGGCACCGCTCACATCTAGTCGGTATTGTGCCGGGGGACCGCATTACGGTTGAAGATACCCCTGAATATTCTCACGCGGTGCGCAAAGCCCTCGACTTTCGGCGCAAAAACGGCATGGGTAGCTCCCTTTCTTTTTCGACCGTTACAGATGCTATGATATATGCACGCCTTTATGATGCCAAGCAAGCACTGGAGCAGCTTGATTTAACAGTCTATCACAATGTGATGGATAACCTGTTATTGTCCCTTTGCGATTGGCGTGACAGAGGCGACACATTGGCCTGGTTTGGCGGGCATAAGATGTTTCAAATTGAGGCAGGCTTGGGGCTTTCCTGCGCCATTGCCGAGTTGCTTGTCCATGACCGCAGGGGAATTATCCGCCTTTTGCCTACTCTGCCTGAAAAGTGGGCTGCCGGCAGCATATATGGCATTTGCGCGCGCGGCGGTTTTGAGGTTTCGCTTGCTTGGGATGAAGGCAAACTGAAATCCGCGGAAATAGCATCAAAGCTAGGCGGACTCTGCCGCGTGATGATTTTCAATGCAGATTGTGTCATCAAAGTGCTGTCTGACGGCGAAGAGATACCGGCAGAAGAAAACAACGGCGTAGTTTCGTTTGAAACAGAAATCGGCAAAAAGTATGAGTTGTTACCGGTATCAAAGATTTAACCTTACAGATATTAAAAATAAGAAAAGGTGAACTTATGAAAGCAACTGCATTTAACCCCAAAACGCGAAAATGGGAGCGTCAGTTCCCGGAGAGCATTTCGCAGCACGATATAATTTATGAATCCCCTCCGGAGGATGCATTGCAAGGTTTGCCTATCGGCAACGGCGATATGGGGATGCTGCTGTGGACCGAGGGCAGCAAGCTTGTTGCAGCCGTTAATAAGGGAGACCTTTTTGACGATTATCCCGAACCCGGTGGCGCGACGAACCACATAGAGTACGACCATGAGCCTGTTTTAAAGCACGGGGCACGGCTGATTATTGACTTTGGAATGCCTATTTTCGATGTGTTGTTTTTGCAGGAATTTAAAGCAAAGCTCAGCTTGGCCGACGCCACGGCTCGCATAGAGTCTAAAACACCTTTTTTGACAGTTAAAATAAATGCCTTTGCAAGCCAGCCTGACCGGGTAATGGCAGTGGAATGCGATGTCGAGTGCGATGAGGAAATATCTGCGCAGGCAGTCATGGAAAGATTTGGCAGCCGCCCCTATTCCTACTGGTACAGCGCCATAAACCGCAATGCCACCATAGGTTTAGATGGCACGCAAACGGAAATTGTCGACAATACTATTCTAATCAGGCAGGAGTTAAGGACACTGCATTTTGTTGTGGGCGCGCGTTTAACCGGCACGAAAGAAAACGCCGAGCGGTTAAGCAGACATAGCGGCAGGCTCACCACCGAGAAAAAAAAGAAACTGAAATTTACTTTGCTTATGACAATATTAACATCCGAAAATTCCCCCGACCCCCGGAGTGAGGTTGTGGATATTTTGGACAAAGCCACCCGCAAGAAGGAGCAGGCGCTTTACCTTGCCCATGCGAAGGATTGGAAAGATTTTTGGGGCGCCTCGTTTTTATCCATACCCAATAATTACCTTGAAAATATTTGGTATTTAAACCTGTATCACGCAAATTCCTCCTGTCGCGCGGAGTACCCGCCGCGCTTTAACAACGGTCTTTGGAGTTGGAACCGCGATGTCTCTAACTGGGTTTACTATTTCCATTGGAATATGCAGAATTTCATCTGGCCGCTGCATGCCGCCAACCATGCGGAGCTGACGCTGCCGTACTTCAAGTTCCGCTTTCGCTCCCTGCCAAACGCTTTAACTTATGCCAAAAATAATCAAGAACACGACGGCGCGTTTTACGCCGATGTTGTTGACAGACTCGGTAATAACAAAGGTTCAGGCTGGCACAACGAAACGCCCGGTTCGCAAATTGCCCTGCTTTTTTGGAAGCATTACAAATACACCGGCGACAAACATTTTCTTGAAGAAAAGGCTTGGCCGGTTATCCATGAAGTTGCCCGCTATTATGCCTCTTTAGTGGTAAAAGGCGACGATGGAATTTACCGTTCGCCATGTTCGCAGGCGTACGAAGGCTCTCCTCTTTTCGAGGAGGTTATCACCGATACCGCTATGATAAAAGCATTGATGCCGGTTGGCGTTGAGTGCGCGAAACTAATGAATTATGACGCGGATGAAGTAAGTTTGTGGCAGGATATCGAAAAGAACATCAACGGTTTCCATACGCAGCCTTTGGATGAGGATGAAGTTGAAATTGCCGATGACGGGCGCAAAATTCTTAAATATGGTTTGGGCAAAGGAAACGAAATTTTTACGGGCAACGCCTTTACTGTAGGCAAATATTTGCGGATTGAAGGCGAGGAACGAAAAGGTTTTAAACGCGAAAACTTGCCGGACTACATAACAAAACCTTTGGAAGGCATTAAAAAAGGCGATCAAATCCGGTGCCGTCACGGCAATCCCGAGCGTCCGGCATATTACGGTATCCCCGACCCCGAGTTTGCACCGGTTTTTCCGGGCGAGCTCATAGGGCTTAAGGATAGAAACAACGAACTTTTCAAAACAAGCGTGAACCAGGTGCGTTTGCACCCCTCAACCAAACCGCCGGAAAAAGCGGTGGCCGGTTCAATGGCTGGCACTGACAGCGCCATGTGCATGGGCTGGTGCCCATATCCGATTGTTCTCGCGCGTTTGGGGCTGGCAGCGGAAACTGCAGAGGCTATTGAGAACAGCATCATGGCCTGGCAGTTTTATTGCCAGGGTTTCGGCCACTACGGGCCATATGAGGTCTTCACAAAGGATAAGGACAGCCGCTGGCATACCAACACCGTGACAGATGTCAAAACAAGAGAAAAATTGCTGTCACCTGCGTGGCCGTTCAGGCATTTCACCTTTGAAACAGTGCCAATTGTATGTACTGCCATCAACGAAATGCTGCTTCAAAGCCACGAGGGATTTATTCGACTGTTCCCGGCAGTGCCTGGCTCTTGGGAAGGCAGTTTTATGCTCGCGGCCGAGGGCGGATTCATTGTAAATACACAGTACTCAAATGGAAGTGCCGATTGGGCAGGGGTTGAAAGCCGCCTTGGCGGCGAGTGCGAAATGGTTAACCCGTGGAGCGATGAAATAGTTTTTGTGACTGTTTTGGATGATACGGGTATTGAGACCGGCAGTTTCAGCCTGAATGCTGTTGTGCAAGGTTTGGATTTTATGCTGAAGTTTGATACGAACACCGGAAGTCTATACCTTATTTCGCCGATTAAAAACATTCTTAAAAGCTGGAAGACCAAACCTGTTGTCTTTGAACAAAATGAGAAAATGAAAAAAATGGGCGACGCACAGCTTGGCCTGCCCAGAATGTATTAAGGAGACCGTTATGGAAAATAAAATTGAAAAATCTTTTATGTCAATCCGTATACCAACCCAAAGATGGCTGGACAAAACAATGTTCACCGAGGTTTTGGATTTGCTCGATGCCAACAAGGGCGTTGTGGATGAATTGGCGCTGTTCTCCGGCTTTACCCATCCTCCCCTGCCGCTGGAAACGATTTATAACTATGCTCCGATTATGACTGCAAGCATCACTGCCGCAAATGCGCGCGGCTATGCCTGCGGCGTCAATATTCTCTCCACCATGGGGCACCACAACGAAAATCTTGAAAATTCACTCACAGGTGATTATACAAGAAGGACCGACCTGGAAGGCAAAACCTGCCTCGGTTCCTTTTGCCCGAATGATGAGCGCTTTGTGCGTGAATATGTAATCCCTTTATATACCAAAATATCTGAAACAAAACCGAACTTTATTTGGATTGACGACGATGTCCGCTCCGGGCACGGCGGCATTGGGCCCGACTGTTTTTGTGAGCATTGCCTTGCCGAATTTGCTAAACTTTCCGGCACGCTTTACACCCGGGAAACAATCGCTGAAGCGCTGAACTGCGGCGAAGTGACAAAAAAACTGGCTTTTCGCAAACTTTGGCTGCAGGGCAAACGTGACACAATAAACCGTTTGTTTGATACGATTGAAAAAACAGTCCACGGAATAAATCCCGGCATAAAGCTTGGATTCATGACAGGCGAACGTTACGCTGACGGTTATGATTTTGATACACAGGCCGGCATCCTTGCCGGGCCGAAAAGCCAAGAAGTTATGTGGCGCCCGGGCGGCGGTTTTTACCGTGATGACACACCTAAAGATATGGCAGGCAAAGCGCACGATATCGGCAGGCAGATTGCTTTGCTGCCCGAGCAAGTGCGGTACATCCAATCCGAAATTGAAAACTTTAATTATGAAGCGTTGGGCAAAAGCATTTATATAAACTCCGTCGAGGTTTCCGCCTATATCGCCGCGGGCTGTACGGGTGCCGCCCTTAATATTATGAATCTATATGAGGATATTGTGCTTGAAAAAGGCCCGCTTCTCAAGGAGATTAAAAGGCAGCGTCCGTTTTATGACGCGTTGACTGCGGCGCAAGGCAGACTTTTAACACAGGGTGTTTTCACCGGTTGGAACAAAGACAGCGAGGCAGCCTGCAATTTAAGTGGCAAATGGTTTGGACCGCCTGAGGGTATAAATCCCCATTTTGCGGACGAATGGTTTGAAATCGGCATACCCATGGCTTACGGGGCGGAAAAAGCGCAGATGGCCATGTTCAGAAGTTTTTCGCCCTATTCTTTTACAGAAGAGCAGCTTCTCGGTTGGCTTACCAAGGGTGTTTATCTCGACGGTCCGGCGTTGGAAGTGCTAAATAATATGGGCTACGGCGAACTGACAGGCTTCAAGGTAACCGGCGATGAGAACGAGGACTGCATTGAAGAGCTGAATGACCATCCATTGAACGGCGGGCAAAAAGGTCGTATGCGTGACTGCAGGCAGTCCTTTTGGAAATATAATTGCGCTGTTTTGGAGCCGACAGCAACCGGTGCGCACCCCCTTGCCAAAGCAGTTGATTATTCTAACAAAACCAAAGCCGCCTGCAGCATGGGCGTGTTTGAAAATAGACTCGGCGGACGGGTTTGCGTTGCCGGATACTACCCGTGGAGCTTTGTGCTCAGCCACTCAAAAGCGGAACAATGCAAAAATGTTATCCGCTGGCTGACCAAAGACACCATCCCAGCTTATGTTTCTTCTCTGCACAAGGTCGCTCTTTGGTCAAGAGAAAACACCGGCGGGCAAAAAATCCTCACCCTGCTCAACCAAAGTATGGATCCGGCCGAAAATTTAACCTTGAAGGTGCTGACGGATAAAAACAACCTGCGTGTTTTGGACAAAAATATGGTTGAAACCCTTGTTCAGAGCATAGGCACAGACGGTGACTATAAAATTTTCCACCTGCCCGTTCTACCGGCGTGGAGTATGCTTTTGGCGGTAACGGAATAGTTTAATACAAAGGTTTTGCCTCGGCTGAAAAGTCGGGGTTTATTTTTTTTGAGTTCTTACGTTTTTACGTTATATATAACATAAATTAAATTCGATATGTTGTAATTAATGAAGGAGCTAATTGTATTTACTTTTAATTAATCTAAATGTTAAGTGACTTTGTCACGGAATGTTTTTGCGCAATGATTTATTATTAATAAAATTCCATAACAAACGAAAAAGGAGGCAATAAAAATGACATCAACAATTTTAACAAGCAGTCATTCTACCGCTTAGGTAACCAATCCGATTAACTTCTTATTTACTGACCTTTGGGGGTTCTTGGTGTGGTCATTTAAGAATGAATGATTAAATAGCTGATGAAATCGCAGACAAGCATAATATCAATCGTGAAATTGCTATGGTTAATATTACTAAAATTTATATGTCTTTTTTGTGCAATACGCTTGACAATCAAAGATTATCTTGATACAATATGCAAAATGTAGGATTATCGTGTTCTATATTATACGATGTTAAAGGCAAACCACTCGAAAGGTTGGGACGCAAAGCCAAAGGGCCTTCTGATTTCAGATGGCAGCCGGTTGCCGAAAAATTATGTGAACATAATTTGGAGGTAAAATTATGAAAAATTCCAGAGGCAATTCCCCAAAAAAATCAATTTCCGTTTTAATGAGCGTGCTCTTATCAATTTGCATTTTCTCTGCCGGCTTGATGCCAATATTTAGGGGCATCAGCGTAAAAGCCCTGGGGGTTCCAACAGCGGATACTTTGTTCAGCAGCACTTTCTCAAGTTTGCAGGGCGTTGCAATTGCAGCCGGCACTTTTACGATCGCAAATGATAACCTATTACATAATACAACAGGTGAGGGCAAAGCGTTTTTCGACTCAAGCTATGGAACTGATTACACAATCACCGTAAATACAACTTATACGAGTGGCGCATCCTCTCAAAGCGGATATGGTATATTTTATCGAGCAACTAATCCAAGCAGCGTTTCGGGTTATGCGTTTCAATTTGATCCCGGTGCATCCAATAGCTTTTTAGTCAGAACTTGGGCAAACGGATCGGAAAACATGGTAAACATAGCTTCAGTTTCTATGGTGAGTAAAATGGGCAGTGGGTTTTCTTTGACAGCTCCGCATGAAGTAAAAATTACAGTTACCGGTACACATCATCAAATATTTGTTGATGGTATATCAGTTTTAGACTTTACAAACAGTACTTATACAAGCGGTTCAGTTGGACTTCGCACTTGGAATAATACAGTTGTTAATTTCCATGAAGCAGAGGTTAACGGAATTCCGCCATATACAGTAAGTTTCAATGCAAATGGCGGCACCGGTTCAGCTTCGGCCGTTATTCAGGATTCAGGCACAAGTGTTGCATTACCAACTACAGGGTTCACAAAAACAGGATATACATTTTTTGGCTGGAATACAACGGCAAGTGCAACAACAGCCCTTAGCAGTTATCTTGTTCCGGCCGGCGGTGCGACATTATATGCAATCTACACACCTCACCAATACACTATTACCTATAACGCTAATGGCGGGACAGGTAGTATGGTGAATTCCTCCTATACTTATGGTATTGCAAAAGCGTTGACAATTAACAGCTTTACCAGAACGGGATATGCCTTTTCGGGTTGGGCAACCTCAGGCGGAGGCACAGTGGTTTATACAGACGGTCAAAGCGTGACCAACCTTTCCTCAACAGATGGCGCAACCTTTAACCTGTATGCAAAATGGGCAAACATCTATACAATAATTTACAACGGCAATGGCAGCACATCGGGCAGCACAGCAAGTTCATCGCACACCTATGGTGTTTCCTCAAGTATTAATTTAAACGACTATATTAAAATCGGTAATACTTTTCTCGGCTGGTCAACTTCCTCATCGGCTGTTACACCCACTTATACGAACGGGCAGACCGTACTCAACCTGACAACGACCCCGAGTGATATTGTTATCTTCTATGCAGTTTGGTCCGTAAACAGCTTCAACTTAACCTATGATGCCAACGGCGGCACGGGCGGAACAGGTCCGACATCTACACAGTATAATTCTGCGCTGACACCACCGGCAGTTACAAGAACAGGATACACCTTCACGGGCTGGTCGCCTAGCGTTCCTTCAAACATGCCGGCAGTTAATTTTACCTACACTGCAGAGTGGTCAGTAAACAGCTATAGTATCAGCTTCGATGCAAACAGCGGTACAGGCAGTACCGGACCAACCATGATGGATTATGGTTCTGCACTAACTGCCCCGACAGTTACAAGAGCGGGCTATATTTTCACAGGCTGGTCACCGACGGTACCGGCAACAGTTGGAGTAGGCAACGCTACATACACTGCAAAGTGGGTGGCGAGCACTGTTAACATCACTTTTGATGCAAACGGCGGTACTCCTTCGCCGGCATCTAAATCCGTAACATATTTAAGCACATACAACACACTGGCGACAGCTTTGTTAACCGGCTATTCATTTGCGGGCTGGTGGACGGCTGTTTCGGGCGGAACCGAAATTACCTCCTCAACAACGGTTACGATAACATCCGCACAAACGCTTTATGCGCATTGGACTATAAACAACTACACAATTACATGGAACTCAAACGGTGGCAGCGGCGGCGGAGCAAATTCATGTGACCATGGAGTGACTCCAACCCCCATAGATGCCGGTACAAAAGCAAACTATCATTTCACCGGATGGGATCCGACAATTGTTGCAGCAACAGAGAATACAACCTATACTGCACAGTGGGCTATAGCTACTTACATAATAACCTTTGACGCAAACGGCGGCATAGGTGGAATCGGCCCGACGACAATGGATTATGGTACTGCTCTAACAGCTCCGACGGTTATAAGAACAGGCTATACTCTCACAGGTTGGTCACCTTCAGTATCGGCAACGGTAGGGGTCGGCAATGAAACATACACCGCGCAGTGGGCAATAAATATTATTAAAGGCGATGTAAATGGAGATGGTTTTGTTACCGTCCTTGATGCACTAATGACACTTCAGGCTGCTACGAAGAAAATTATTTTAACTCCGGGCAGCAATTCATTTGTTGCTGCAGATGTCAATAACAGCGAAACCGTCACAGCCTTAGATGCTTTAAAAATATTACAGTATCTGTCCGGAAAAATCTTGAGCTTTTAAGTAAAATATCTTTGATTTATGCAAACTGGCACCGTTTTTCGAATGGTGTCAGCTTTTTTCGCTTATTATAAAAAATTTTCAGTATATACAGGAAATAATAGAATTTTATTATTGTATATTGTCGGATAATGGTGTAATATGAATATGTAAAATAATTTGATAAAGATAAGTTTATATTGTTTGGAGGCAAAATAATGAAAAGAAAAATCAGAAAAACTGCAAGTTGTTTATTAGCAATTATTATGATTTTAACCATCGCCTCAATGCCGATCAGTGTGTTTGCATCAGATTCGGTAGCACTTACAGTCAGCAATGTGACAAGCGCTGCAGGCGCTGATGTAGTTGTTTCTGTTAATATTTCTGCAAATTCCAGGTTGGCCGCTGCTGCGCTCTTTCTGAAGTTCGACAACACTAAACTAACATTCAAATCCGGAGTCCCGGGTGCTGCCGCATCTGGCGGGTCATCACAAATTAACGGAGCATACCGCGTAAATGGTAATATAACTACGATAAACGACTCTTTTGTACATGGAGATGGGGTAACAGTTTCGGGTTCATTGATGGATATTACATTTATCGTTAAATCCGGTTGGACAGGATCAACTCCGCTAACATTAACGGTAGGTGACTTTTATAACGATATTTATGATGTACTATCGTATACCGTTGAGAGCGGCAGTATCACAATTCCTTCACCTCAAGTTTCAATAACCTTTGCCGCAAATGGGGGATCGGGCGGAACAGGACCGACCTTAATGCAACCGGACACAACACTTTCACCACCAACCGTTACAAGGCTCGGCTATACATTCACCGGCTGGTCACCGGATGTTCCCGCAACCGTGCCATCATTAAATGCAACTTATACTGCACAGTGGCTTCAAACGGCTACAGCTGTCAGTGTTACAAAAACTGAGTCTAATATGGTAATAAATATTCAGGGAGGGTCAGCAACTACTCAATACCAAATATGGAGTTACCAACGAATTGTCAGTGATTTGTTTGTGAATTTATCTTCAGAAGCTGAGCAATGGATATTGTCAAAAGCTTACTCACCCGGCAGTAAAGGTGCTTTACAACAAGACGGCAGCATCAACTTTACCATCCCCAACTTTGCTTCACCAAATGTCAACTACACAATTGCAGTCCGGATTGCGGACGAAAGCAATCATTTTGTCGGTGAATTCAGAGATTCTTATACACCCTCCGATGTGCAGAAAATTGTAATAACCAAGGTGCTTACTGACGGAGCATATGCAAATGGTATCGTGCTAAAAGAGTATGACGCGAGTACACCCATGATCTTCAAAGTATTAAGCAATAATGTACCTGGCACGGTCTATAACGCAATTATTGAAGAAACCTCAACGGTGCTGACTGTAAGCAACACAAATGAATTTGTTTGGAATACTTCAGGGCTCGCTGCCGGAATTTACAATGTAAGTTTTACAGCAAGCAACGGGCTAAAGAGCGATACGCAAACTGTCACAGTTCAGATTTACTCTTTGGCCACGAACATACAATACGGTAGTATCAGCAGTATGGGGTTAACGCTTAGTGCATCAAACACTATCACTTTCAACCCGATATTTTCAAATGGCTCATTTTGGTATCGCATTAGTGAACCGGGAAGATCCCCGATTTACACCTCCGGCTTATTAACTTCTTCAGATAACACTGGATACTCTTTTGTAAAACCAGGAACATATCAGATCGCATGTTTTGTGAACAGAACTTTTGAAACAAGAATAGGGAATTTTTATGATGATGGAATAATTACGAATATTGTGGTGCCGCGAATCAACAGCGGCAGCGCCGGAGGAACTGGCGGTACCGGTGGCACCGGAGGAACAGGCGGAACCGGAGGAGGAGGCGTTCCCGTTTCTCCAATTACGCTAACCGCAAATGTTGACCTTCCGAATATTGCAAAGGACACTGCAATCATCTTTACCGCCACCGCGGCATTAAAAGCACCGGTTCAGTATTCCTTCTGGAGATACGACGCAACGGGCTATGTACTTGTTAAAGACTGGAGCAATGACAATACCTTTACTTGGATACCGGCAAGAGTCGGTAAATACGATATTGAGGTCAGAGCAAAGGGTGTGGGCGCTGGGTCATATGAAAAATTAACGAGTGTTGCTGTCAATATAACCGATAATGATGATCATATTGCGCAGATATCAAACATATCTATTAACGAAACGGAACTTAATACGAATACACAAGCGAGGACACCAATTACCATTAAAGCCTCTGCAACTGCCATTACCGGTGATGACCTTCTCTACAAGTTCAATGTTACGGATATTTCAATGGGAACATCTACACTTCAAAACTATTCTGCAAATCAAGAATGTATTTGGACACCGAGGAAGAGCGGTGTATATACAATATCAGTACTTGTAAAGAACTCTGTATCCTTCGGCGCGTATGATGCGATTGAAACGTTCACAGTGAGTGTTCCCTGATATAAACGCAGCTAAGAGACTCAATAATAAAGCTTAACAAAAAAAGCAAGCCCCAACTTGGGCTTGCTTTTTTTGTTAATTGCGTCCTTAATAATTTGATAACGCTTCAATTAAAGATTATGAAGACTTGGTGGTGATATTCCCAAACTTCTGTACTTTCCTTCTCCCAATGAATGATAAGGCAGATACACATGTTTTTTGACCATTTCAATGCCCTCCAGTAACTCGGAAAGTCTTTGTTTTTCCTCAGTAGTGTCATTTACGCCTGAAATTTCGGGCGTTCTTACCCATATTTCAGTTTCTTGCTTTGCCAGTTTTTTTAGATTGGCGATAATCCGCTTGTTGCCGACTCCTGTAACTTTTTTGTGCAATTCTTCATCAATTACCTTAACATCATAAAGAAACAGGTCGGTATACGGTATGATTTTTTCAAACTCTGCCCAAGTTGCGTTTCCGGCGGTTTCCACCGCACAATGGTACCCGAGCTTTTTGCATTCGATTAAAAGCTCTCTCAAAAAATCAACTTGAAGTAAAGGTTCTCCGCCGGAGAAAGTTACACCGCCGCCGGAGTTTTTATAAAATAAGTCGTCTTTTTTAACTTCATCAATAACCTCGCTGACCATAGCGTTATGCCCTGTTTTTTCCAGTGCGCCGGCATAACAGTCTGCGGCGCATTCGCCGCAGCGTTTACAGAGTTCTCTTATGAATAGTCTTTCATCGCCATTTCTTGTGTGGCAATTTTGGGGGCAAACCTCAAAGCATTTGCCACAGCCTATGCACTTATGAGGGTAAAACATAATCTCGGTATATTCATTTTGAGACTCGGGGTTGTGGCACCACAAGCAGCGCATATTGCAACCCTTTAAAAAAACCACTGTTCTGATACCGGGTCCATCGTCGATTGAAAACCTTTGTATGTCAAAAATTGTTCCGTTCATTAAACGCCCTCCGAAAAATTGTGCTAAAAATCTGTATGCTTTGTGCGCGCGATTATGTGGTCCTGCAGCTTTTTATCCAGCAAGCAAAACCTTTGGCTGAAACCAGAAACGCGCACGGCAAGGTTTTGATATTTTTCAGGTTCTGCCTGCGCTTTTCTAAGTGTCTCGGCGTTGGTAACATTAAATTGCAATTGGCCAACACCTCTTTCGAAAGCCGTATGCAGCATGATAACCATTTGGTCAATTTTATCTTTTTCGAACAACTTAGGGTCAACTTCGATTATTGCAGAGGTGCTGCCGGCTGCCATCTGTGACGGGAGCTTGGCTATCGAATTCAGTACCGAGGTTAGTCCGTTGCTATCTCTGCCCTGCATTGGGGAAATACTGTAGGCAATATTTTCGCCTTCCCGTCTGCCGTCCGGTGTGGCTGCGGTCATGGAGCCTGCCTCAACAAGCCACAGAAATGTGAACGGCTGCGCGAAAAACCCAAGACCGCTGATACCCTTTATATCCTTAAGCGATTTGCAAAAATGTTCCATTACTCTTGCCGCATAGCTGTCAACCAGGTCATCATCGTTGCCGAACTTCGGCGCCCGGTTCAAAAATTCCTGCCTTACCGTTTCATCAGCAAAGTTGCCCTTTAGTATATCCGCAACCTCGCTCAGCGTATATTTTTTATTTTCGAACACCAGCTTTTGCAAAGCCGCCAGCGAATCGGCAACATTCGGGATGCCCATCGGCATACTTTCATGGTAATTATATTTTGCGCCGCCGTCGTTAAAATCTCTTCCCGATTCAAAACAGCCTTCGGTCAAAATGGACTTGTATATCATTGGCAGTGTGAGACTGTTTTGAAGCTCAAGCCGGTTGGATTCGAAGCAGGCAATCCCGGTAAAATATTCCGCCTGCTTTTTGTATGCTGCGACAACATCCTGCATACAGGTCATTTTAGAAACACTGCCCGTTTTGGGGCCGGCCTGTTCACCTGAAGTTAAGCTGACGCCGTCATTCAAGGCAAGTTCAAGGCATTTCAGTAGGTTAATCCTGTTGCTTACCGCATGGGGGTTTGCTTTGCCGGGGATTGTAATTTCAACACAGCCGATTGCCGCGTAATCCCGCGCATCCCGCAGGGCGATACCGTTGCTGACAAGCGCCGGTATTAAAACATCATCGTTAAAAAAGAACGGTATGCCATTGCCCTTGCCAACAATTTCGAGGGCGCGCTTTATCAGCTTTTGGGGGCTGCCTTTGTGGAGCCTGACCGAAAGACAGCGCACAAAGTCCATTGCGTCCGTCACATCAAGAATCATATAGGAAAGCTCATTTGACGCATCCTCTCCGTTTTGGTCAACGCCGCCTATCATCGCCTGCTGAACATCATAGTCCCTGTATAATTTTATCCAAAGGCAGCATAAAAGCTCAAAAGCTTCTTCGCGGGTAATCCTGCCCTCTTCAATGTCTTTTTTGTAATACGGGTAAAGGATTTGGTCAATTCTGCCGATTGAGTTTGCGTTGATTCCGTCTTCCCATGTGTTGATAATATGGGCAAACCATAAACTTTGCACCGCTTCATGAAATGTTTGCGCAGGCGCGAAAGGTACCCTGCCTAAAACCCCGATTATTTTATTCAGGTCCTGAGCATGATCGTAACTCAGGCAGTTTTTCAATTTTTCTTCAGCCTTTTTTTGGTAACGGCTGCCAAGCGTGCAGGCGCTCTCCGCAACAGTATAGGCGCACTCTAAAAGCAGTTTTCTCTTTACGGAAGCTCCGTCATTCCAATCAAGGTTTACCAATCTCTCTTTTATTTCCGCTAATATCCCCGAGAAACCGAGCCTTAAAACCTTTTCGTAACCGAGAACGGTGTGATTTTCGGCTATTCCGGGGGACCATACTGCCCCTTCGCTGCCGGCAGCGATATATTCATCGGGTGCTGCGGAAAAGTAAGAAACCGGTGAAATATATTTTACACTGTTGTCAAGAGCGCACAAAGTAAAGTCAATCTGTTTGTCCGACAGATTCCCCTGCCTCAAATAGTCAGATAACTTTTTCTTACCCTGTTCCATTCGCGGGTGAATCGACAGCTCGTTATACATGGCTTCGTCGCCGCCGTAGTAATTATACCCAACAATCAGTTCATCATCATGAATTATGGCAGCCGAATTGACGATAACGCTTGAAAGCATAAGGCTTCTCTGCATCATCCAAGTCATATCGGAATCTGCGGATTCAAGCCCGGTCAGCGCATGATGAAGCCGCTGCCCGATATAAGCCTTCTGGGTTTCCTGCCAATTTAAAGCGTTTTCGCGCAGTTTTTCAACACGCTGTGTTAAAGTATTCATCTTAGACTCCCCTTTGCCTTGCTGTTTAAATTTGCTATTCATTAATTCATTCTAGTGATTACATTTAATTAATCCATATAATAATCAGTATATCACTTCGGTATATTTGAGTCAAACCGTTCTCTTTTATAACTTTATAAACATAAAACTAAAGGCTTTCGAAAAAATTCAAGTTTCCGAAAGTCTTTTGTTTTCTCAGCGTTTTTAAATGATTATGAGTCCCCTTTTTCTTCTTTGGCCACGCCTTTACGGACTTCGATTTTGCTTAAAATTTCCTCGTATTTTACCTCATCGATTTTGACCTTTTTCAGCATGAAAATATAGGCTGCTGTCATAAATAGAATCGGAATAAAGACCATGCAGACTCTCAGCCAGACAGTAACACCGGAAGACGCGCTGTCAAGAATTGCTTTAATCTGCGCCGTCTTTACAGTATCGGTTATCAGTTTCAGTGAAGCATTCTTTTCCACTTGTGAAATACCGTTTGTAATGGTTGTCATCCCGATGGCAATATAAACAACCATGATAATTACCTGTTGGATGGCGGTTGACATTTTTACCATAAACGGGCGAAGCGAGAAGATGATGGCTTCATCACGCGAACCGGTTTTGTATTCGTTATACTCAATGGTATTAGCCAGGCAGATAGTAGTAACCATATAGAACAGGGACTGGCCGAAACCGATTATAAACGCTTCAGCGCAAAGCATAATGAGCTGAACACCAACGGAAGCTTTACCAGGCAAAAAGGTTCCAAAAACAAAGAACATCGCAAAGCCGGCAATTGTTGTAATAAAAGCCAGGTCTGACATCTTTTTACGGGTCATTTTTGCGGCAAGCCTGGGGTAAAGAATATTGATTGCCACAGTGGCAAACGCATAAAACGCCACAAACATTGTAACATAGGTGCCGTTGTAGCCGAAGGACAGATACATATAGTTGACGCCGAAAGCCGTTAGGAGAACGCTGCTGACATTGTACAGCAGCATAATCAGCGTTACCCAAAGCAGCTGGTCATTTTTGAAAATTATTTTGACCATCTTTCCCAAGCCGATATGATCTTCTCTTTCCAGATGGATTGTTTTATTTTCCTTCACAAAGAAAAAGACAATAACCTGGCTGAACGCGAAAGCAAGTGCGATGAATATTGCAACCGCTTTGTAGCCTGAAATCGAGCTGCCGCCGATGGCATTCTGGCCGTTGGTAAGAATAGGGATAAGCCCCATGGCGGAAATGCCGCCGATGCCCGCAAAAAGGTTGGCAAACGAGGTCAGTTTGTCGCGCTTTTTCGGGTCGCTTGTCAGTGACGGCAGCATAGACCAATAGCCGATGTCGTTCATTGTAAAAGTAATGTCCCAGAAAAAATAGCACAAACCGAAAGCAACAACAAAATGCCAGCCCTCAATCCTGTTACTGAATGTATAAATCAGCACGCCGGCATTCAAGACGGCGCCGATGATAATCCAAGGCTTAAACTTGCCTACCTTGGTACGCGTGTTTTCAATAATACCGCCCATTATAGGGTCATTTACTGCGTCCCAAATACGGGCGACGGTTAAAATGATGCTGATAACGGCAAACTGCTCTTTTGTTACGGAACGTGTGAAAAGAACATACGACAGCAGGAAGTTCGCGAATAAGGTGTATGACATATCGCGGCCGATACCGGGCACGGTGTAAGTCCATTTGTTGCGGTTAAATCGTTTTTCTTCGGTTAGCTGTGTCACGAAATCACCCTCTTTACAAAATTTGCACTATGCAATTATTATACCATATTCGACAGAATATACAATCATAATTATTGTGAAAACAACACCGGAACAGTTACCGACGCTGTGCTTCAACAAGCTCCAAACCGTAATCAAGGTATGTCATCAGGTTCTCTATATAGCGCGGCTGCGGATGGGTGTATTCCATAAAGCCGGCCGAAGGACACAAAATGAATCTTCCGCTTCGGGCTCCGGCCTCCACACATTCGCGCATCAATTCTTTCAGTGTACCGGTATCTGCCGTTATGATATCCTGTATCTCTATATTGCCTTCCAGTCCGATCCGGCTGCCGAATGTTGAGACAACCTCACTCATCATCACATCGCCGTTTTTAGGCGGTTCAAGCGGGTTAAGCACATCAACACCCATTCTGATATAGCTTTCAATTAAATTGTTCACTTTGCCGTGGCAATGCACCCAAACATATCCGTTCGCGTTATGGATGGTATCGCAATAGGGTTTTTCCACTTCAACCACGAACTCTTCAAAGTCTTTCATAGCCATCAAAGGCGGTATGCAAAGCTCCGGACCAACCCAGCCGAATACAGGTGCAATTCCCGTTGACAAAACAGCTTTCACATGTTCATGCACCCTGTCGGAATAAACCGAAATGGCTTCGCTGATCAATTCACGGCAGTCATAGGAGAACAGGGCAAGATTTTCAGACCCGGCAAGCCGTGCCAACGCATATACGGGGTCATCAAGATTAAACATGACAATACCTTTTTCATTGATGCGGGTGCATTCCTTGCGATATGGTGCTAAGTTTATCTTGTACGGTATGTAGGGCAGGGAAAGCAGCCTTTCAATGTCAGCCGGTTCCTTGAGCATATGTTCAATCATATAACCCGGTTCGCCGACAGTGCTGACACGCTCAATGGATTGCAGTTTTCCCTTCGGTGTTTTGCATGTGGTTACTCTGTCCAGCCAAAGAGGGTCGCCGGTCGGTCTGTTTACCGCTTTAAAGAGTCTGTTCGATTTCTGCCCAGCATAAATATTGAACGGTGAGCCTGCGCCGGAAAAAATATCGGTGACTTCCGCAGCGCGTTGGACGACGCATTTATATTCCGGGCGAAAAAGCCATTGCCCCGGGTTGGCACCCCAAAGCTTTAATACCGGTCTGTCGTATGGTTCATTTCTGAATACACGCATGATGCGTTCATTCGAAGTCAGTTTCATGTTATAAACACTCCTTCCGTCAAAAGTCTATATGTTAATCCGTCATGTGAATATGCTATTTTTCAAGCTTATCCTCCTGTTTAAGAGCATCAATCATAGCCTGCATCTCTTCGCTTATCTCATCTTCCGGTCTGTGCTGCTTGGCAAGCAAAGCGCGGCGTTCGTTCAGCGCGATATACATATTCTCCCGCTTCTTTCCGACCAGGTCATAGAAGAATATCGGAATTGTCCTGACAAGACCCGGCAGAACATCCACAGCCATATACAAAAAATAAATCTTTTGATAGACTATCTTATTGCCCTGTGACCACGGTCCCATCGGTATTGTCGCGTCATATCCGCTCCATCTGAAAACAAGTATCGTTAAGAGAGCGTTTAACGGCGCGGTTACCTTGCCGATTAAACTTGTTAAAAGCCCGAATGTTCCGTCCGGCCGTTCACCGGTCACATATTCTGTGTAATCATTTATTTCTCTGCCCATCTCGTTTTCCAAAACGCTGCTCGGCGCGTTGTCAAGGCCGTTCAAACCCCAGAAAAAGAAAAAAGTAATTCCGAAAAGAAGCGGTTTGTCAATGAGCATAATCCCGACAATACATTGAATCGATGTCCTGACAATATCAATCGCCCTGAAGGTCAAAACACCCTTTCTCTTATCATTTCCAAACCATTTCAGCACAGTTGGTACAAACGCAAGACCAATCGGCTCCATAATATTGAACCCTGCATAATAAAGTGCGCTTTTAAATGCGCCTCCGATAATTTCAAGCTGCGTCACGACATCCCATGAATAGCCGCCGTTGGTCCACCAGTTAACGGAAAAGTTAGCAATGAAATTACGCATGGCATACTTATTTTTCAGTATATAAAAGATTGTTTTGCTTGCCGGAGCGGGCTTGCGTTGCAGCATAACCCTCTCTTTTACATTCATGGCCATCATAATATTGCCGACGGAACCTATCGCCGCGGCAAAAAGTCCCATAAAAGCGAATATAGCTGGGAGAGAAACATGCGTCACACCCCAGCGGTTCAGGTCCTGCAGCGGCATAAACAAGGCATAAACCATTTGCCTGCCAAAACCGTCCACGTAAGAGTTAATGAGATTAGCCTTGATTCTGTCGTTCGGATTGGGTGTCATCAACGGCAGCAGATTGCCCCTAGGTATGTTGTAAATCGTTGAAAAGGTTTCCTGTATAAACAGTGTGACAAACACAAAAATAACCTTTTTGGGGTCCGAAGTATTGTTATTACTGATAAGAACGGCCCCGCAATAAAGAATAGCCGTGCTGAAAAAGTAAGGTACCGGCGTAAAAAGAAGATAAGGTCTTGATTTGCCCCAGCGGGTACGGGTTCTATCATAAACAATACCCATCAGCGGGTCATTAATCACATCATATATACCGATAAGAGCGAGGATTGATGCAACATAAACCATGTCCAGTTTAAAAATGTTGATAAAAAATAATGTCCGGTATGACCCGATTCCATTGATGATTGAACCAGCGAAACTGGCAATCGCGGGGAACACAAGCTCCTTTGTTCTCAGAACATTGGTGTTAAACATTTTATCAGCTATGTTTTGATATTTTGAAAGCTTTTCCTTGCCTATTTCCGCCGCTGAATTTTCTTCGGCACCAAACACTTTTTTTACAATTTTTGGCTTTTTATCCGCCATACAGCGTCTCATCCCTTTCAATCCCGAAACTAATAGAAATCAGTTGAGTTCCTGTTTTTTTATCCCGTAACTGTTACCGCGCATGTTATTTTATAAAAGCCGTCTTTTGACAGAACGTACACATTTGTTTCACCCTTTGCCACAGCTGTAATCTTTCCCAGTTTATCAACAGACGCAATCGAAGGATTGCTGCTGTACCATAAAACATCCTTAATGGTGGCATCATCCGGTTTTACGTTTGCTTTTATTGTTTTGGTTTCTCCTTTTGCAAGAACAAGCTTATTGTCGGAAATCGTTACTTTTTTAACAGGTACTGTTACATATACTTCGCTGGTGTCTGTATATGTCTCCCCAAGAAAATCAAATTTTGCAGTTATAAAAACAGGGGTTGCGCTGACTTCATGGGCCTCTACATACCCGTCGCTGCCTACGCTGGCTATTTCAGGCGCTGAGCTTGACCAGCTTACCTTCATATCACTCGAAGCCGTAATTTTAGCGGCGATAACCTTAATATCTCCCTTTTTTAATGCCAGCGTCTTTGGCAAAAGTGCTAGGTTTGCCCAAGTAAAATTAAACTCATTATTTTCTTCAAATATAAACGACATTCGTCTTGTGCCGACAGCCGAAAGCTCGCCTAAAAATCTAACATCCGCTTCAATTTTCAGCTTCTTTATGTAGGTAATATTGCTTATTTTGTTTGAAAGCCGGTTGACCGTCGAATTGATCTCCAAATCCGTGCATTTCACCTTTATATTTTCAACAGCTGCGAAACTCTTATAGTTTTCCTGCAGATACCGCAGCATTGCATTTACTTCAGACATATGAAAACTGTCATTTACTTTGCTTTGAAGGTCAAAGGGGTTGTTTCCATTTGGAAAGACAATTTGAAATGTATAATTATCTCCGTCCTCTTTGCTTTGAACACTTTTAATCAAAGCCTTATCAAAATTTAAATTCCAAAGTTTTCCGGAAAAGTCACGGCCGAAATCAACATTTTCAGCAGGATACCGGTTTGAAACATTGTTTAAAACCGAATCTTTCGCAAATTGAAATGACTTGACAAGCAATGTACCGTTTTCGCCGAATGAAATGCTTTTATCATCAATTGCCACACTTGTAGTTGTATCCAGCTTTGTCTTTTCCGATATGGCGTAGTTCACACAAGAATTAAGGTAGGCGGTTATTCCTTCTTTACTTTTCGGGAGCGGCTTCAGACTCACCTGATATACCGGTTGAGGGGGGGCCTGCCCCTCGGCTGACAAAACATTCACCGCGCCGAGAGCAATTCCGGCGACAAACATCAAAGTAAGCACAATAATCAGAATGTTCATGATAGAATTTTTTCTATTCATTGGGCGCACCTCCGTCAAAGGAGTCAGGTTTTTCCCCCGGTTCATTTATAACTTCCCCGGGTGAGTAAACAGGCTGAGGAATTTCATCAAGCGTTATTTCTTTATGTTTTAGTTTTTTGGCCATTTCAACTCTGTAAAGGTCGCCTTCGACATATCTGATTTTTACACCTTTCTTTGCAACAGCTGCATTCAAAGCGAAGACAGCCAAGAACGCGATGATAAGCGCAAAACCGCCCAATCCGCTGTTAACCGTGAAAATTTCGCTTGCCGCTGCTTTTGAAAAGCTGTTTATCGCAATTATTGTATAGACAGATGCGGCAGTGCCTAAAGCACTCACCGCTGTAATAATCAACGTCATTTTTTTAATGCTGATGAAGCACAGAAGCTGAAAAAGCAGAATAATCAGCGCTAAAACCGCAGCGACAGCCAGCCCAAAAATCATTCTGACCATACCGGCGGCAGTCCCGCCAACGATTGCCGAACTTTTCAGCGCCGAAAAGTATCCGAATGTTCCGTCTGAAAAGACTGAAAAAAGGCCGATAATATTCAACTGAATATTTTTTTCAAAAAGGGGCAATGTTATTGTTAGCTTTCCGAAAGAAAGCATGGCGGCCATTATCGGCATTATTGAAAAACACAGCCTTGCAACAAGCAGCCTACCGCCGACAAATGCTGCTTTGGCCCTTGCCCACTTCACCCTGATTTTTGCGGCATCCATTTCAGCGCCTTTTGCGTCAATATAGAACTGCTTTTCAAAATTATAGTAAACAACATTTGTGCCGCAATGCGGACATTCGGGCCGCCAGTCAATTATCCTTAGATTTTTGTTGCACTTTGGACAGTTCGCCAATCTCACCACTCCAATACGATTATCTGCTATAATTAAAAATGTTTTACATTTTCCTGATCGTCACAAATATACCCTCACAGGATTGTAATTGCACCGAAAAAGATTTTTCAACTGATTCCGACTTTTGTACCAAACCATTTTTATAAACCGTTATCATACATGGATGTTTTAACACCACCCGGACTTCCTGAACCGCCTCCGGTGAATACAGATTCCTGCAATTGACTAACATCAAAGCATGCCCGCCGCCTTCGATTTTCTCAAAATAACCGGCAAGTGCGGAATATTCCGAACTGATTTTTTCAACACAATCTATACCTTTAAAACCATTTCTTACCGAGCTCTTCTTTTGCGCTTTTAAAGCAAAACTTAAATCCCTATTTTCTTCTTCTGTGTTTGTCGGCAGCACACCAAGGTTTTTGTATTGCATATATACCGGCGATAAAGCATTCAGTTCATTATTAACTCTTTTTGCATACAGGTATTGTTCGGTTACATTGCCTTGTTTATCAATCATCGCATAGGCTTCGGTGCCCCACACCGGCGTATAGGAGATGTGCATTAAGCATCTTGCCCCGTAAGCGAGAGAAGTAAATACCTGCCATTTAATTTGTTCATAGGTCGGCAGTGAATATATCAGGTCAAACCAATTGCCTTGTGTCTGCAGATAAAGCCAAAAGTCACGGTTGTTTTCTCTGCAGGCGGTACCGACAACATCATAAGTGTGCAGGCAAATTCCTAAAGCTATTTTTTTGAGAAAAGATATTGAAAAAAACGGATACTCGTCAAGGCTGATAAAATCGGTTGGGACTTTTTTGACGAATTCCGCGACATATTCTGTGTAATTTTTAGCGCCGAGTAAATTAGACGGTGTGCCTGCCGGAAAAAGGTTGCAAAACAGGAATTTATCGGGAAATTGTTTGTTGTATAGTTTGTAATACTCACCCATTGCAGAAAAAATATTTGTGTGCGGTTCATCGCCCGCGGTATCGCCAACGCGAATTATGTTTTGCTTATAATCACCAAACAAGTCCTTGCCACTTTCCAACGTCGGTTGAATACCAACTCCGCATGGCAAACTTTTATCTTTTGAAATCAGCGCAATGCCGTACTTTTCACACAGCACCGATAGTTTGGTTTGAAAATCATCACCGCTTTCATTGATAATGAAATCGAAGCCGCCATCGGCTATCCATTTTATGTCCTTATCGTCAATATATTTGTCATCATAAAATATTGTTGTGCCGACGAGCAGTTTGCCGCGGTTCAGTTTGCTTTCAACGATTGGCGGCTCTTTTGTAACAGGTTCGCCGAAATCGCCTGCCGCAGCTTTTGCTTTATCTTCTTTTCTTGTTTGCTTCTCATTTTCGGAATAGACAGGGAAATATTTGCTCAAAAATCTGATAATCGGTTTCAATTCTCTTTTCGATATATCTCCCATTAAAACGCCTCTTTATTTCCACTTCTCGAAATTAAATATTTATATCTATAATATTATATTTTGAATTATGTTTAGTATATCAGTTTAGTTAATCTGAGTCAATGCTCCGGCTCTCTCCTATTGATATTTGACCAAGGAACGAGAAGATAAAATAATGTTACACAAAAAAAGCGCCGACCGAAGAAGCTAATCTTTTCGGTCGGTTTTGTATTTCAACGTTTAATAGGGTTACGGTCAAACATTTTGTAGAATATATCTTTTGATTTAGTGTTACATTAAAATATTTGTCTCCAAAAAATCTTTCCCGTTTCCGCTGACGAAAACTTTATATTCCTTATCAAGCTCATATTTTGACTTTTCGGTATTGTAAAACATTAAATCATTTACCGCAACCTGCAAATTAATTACTCTTTTTTCATTGGGTGCAAGTTCTGTTTTGGTAAAAGCTTTGAGTAGTTTTTTGGGCCTATCCAATGTTTTACTGGTTGAACCGAAATACAGTTGGGAAACTTCACTGCCGCTGCGGTTCCCGGTGTTTTCAAGAGAAAACGCGATATTTATGTTCTTTTTATCATCGGCAAAGCTTGCCGTCAAGTCACTGTACCCAAACGAAGTGTATGAAAGGCCAAACCCGAACGGGTATGCGGGCGTTAATCCTTTTTTGTCAAACAAGAGATACCCGTGGTAATAGTCATACTCAATATCAAGTTTGTCGTCTTTTTTATATAAAAAAGGCGGATACTCACTTTCATCTTTTGCGATGGTGAAGGGAAGCTTGCCGCTTGGATTCACATCCCCGAAAGCAAGGCGGGCAAGCGCATTTCCGCCTTCCATACCGTTATACCATGAGAATAGTATGCCTTTTGCATAATCCTTCCATTCTTCAATGATTACTGCACTGCCACAGGTTAAACAAACTATTATGTACTCGTTTACTTCAGAAAGTTTTTTTATTAAATCGCTGTCCGCTTTGTTTATTCTTAAAGTCTCTCTGTCCCCGCCAAAGCTTAGGCCGACCTTATAGTCGAAGTTGACCGCGTTTTCGCCTTCATTCCTAAAATCAAGCCCAACGCACACGATAACAACATCCGCTTTTTTTGCCGTTTCAATTGCATTTTTATTATCCTGCTCTTTTACAACCTTAATTTCATCCCCGCAGTATGCTTTAAAACCTTGGTATGGCGTAACCACATATTTCGCATAAACTGCGCTGCTGCCCTTGTCACCGACATTGACTGTATCCGCATAGCGCCCGACGATAGCCAGACTTTTTATTTTTGTTTTATCTAACGGTAAAATATTATCATTCTTTATGAGTACCGCGCTTTTTTCGGCTGCTTCTCTTGCCAAGTCGGTATGCTCCTTGCAGCTGACAACGCTTTTCGAATAGGGGTGTTTTTTTTGCACTGCCTGAAACTTTAACATTGTTGCAATAATGCTTTGCAACGCTTTGTCAATATCTTTCTCAGCAACCTCGCCGTTTTTTAAGCCTACCGCAAGCTCTTTGCCGTAGTGCCTTGTTGTGGGCATTTCCAAATCCAGCCCACTCTTTATTGCTTTAAAACCGTCACGAACACCGAAAGTGAAATCGGAAATAACAAAGCCGTTAAAGCCCCATTCATTTTTTAAAATATCTGTTAAAAGCCGCTTGTTTTGGCAGCTGTATTCGCCGTTCACCTTGTTGTATGCACCCATAACCGAAGCGGCACCGGCATCAACGCAAGCTTTGAAGTGCGGAAGATAAATTTCGCGCAGTGTTCTGTCATCACAGCTTGGGTTCACTTTAAAGCGTAAGTTTTCGATGCTGTTCAGCGCAAAATGTTTTACGCAAGCCATAACGCCGTTTTTCTGCACACCCTGTGTCAAAGCGGCGCCCATTCGCCCCAACAAATGCATATCTTCCCCGTAGGTCTCCTGTGCCCTGCCCCATGCGGGGTGGCGAAGAAGATTGATGCACACGCCGCCGAAGAAATTTGCACCTTGCGCGGTTACCTCGCACCCGATTGCTTCCCCTATTCTGTTCTCAAGTTCAACATCAAAAGACGCTCCCCTGGCCATTGGCACGGGGAAGCATGTGCAATTGCCGGGTACAACGCCACGCGGACCATCGGCAAATTTTACCATCGGAATTTTCAGTCTTTCGCATCCGCTCGCTTCAACAGGCTCCGCATTATATGTTCTGCCGTGCTTCACAATATCTCTAAGCCTGTTGTGATGGCCGCCGATCATATACAGCTTTTCCTGCAGCGACATTTGCTTAATAAGCTCGTTTGCAAGCTTAGCGCGGTTATCAACGCTGTTATCTTTTTCTGTTAAATCCAATGCTTCGATAAAATTCATTTATATACCTCAATTTTCTATGCTAAATTAACTTTTGGGGGAAACAAGTCCTTCAGCTTTTCTGTTAATTTTAAGCGTAAATGCATGCTCGCACGGCTTGGCCTCTGGCATTTCAACAACTACAACATCACCGCAAATCTTGTAGTTCAGCTTTTTGTCGAATCCGAGCAACTCTATGCTTTCTAATTCGCCTTGTGTAAAATGCGGTGTGACGCAGTTAAGAACAGCTTCTTTCCCTGGCCATCCCAAAAGAATCGCATACAGACTGTTATCCTTCGACGTGTATCTTATGTCCTTCCCTGTGTATTTAAGGGCTTCCTCTTCTGTAAATGATCCGCTGTTTTTCATTTTGGTCGGGCCTTCATCGGCAGCATACCATGGTGAGGTTCCGTAAATTGCTTCACCGTTTACTTTGAACCACTTACCCATTTCGGCAAGAATCTCACGTGCCTCCGGTGGAAATGTGCCGTCTGCCTTTGGCCCAACATTCAAAAGAAGGTACCCGTTTTTGCTGACATTGTCAATCAAGTAGTGAATAACCTGTTTGGGCGTTTTATATTTTGCGCCATGCATGTACCCCCACGCCTGCCCATTATCAACGGTTGAGTCGGTTATCCATTCATGATACTGTATGTTATTATATCTGCCGAGTTCCAAGTCTATCATGCCCAAACCTGCGGGCAAGTCCTGATATTTATAGGTAACCGCAACTTCCTTGTTTTTTGCAATGGCATCGTTATAGTAATACTGCAAAAATGTGCGCTTGTAAATATCCGGAATTTCTTTTAAACCAAAGTCAAACCAAAGCAAATCAGGTGAATACTTGTTAATTATTTCGATGGTTTTGTCATACCATAGCTTGACGAATTTTTCCCTCGGCCAAATGTTGACTTTGCTGAAAATTGACTCGAATTTAGGATTTACTGAGTCCGTACCCGGCACCCTTTCCAAAAACCAATAATTTTCCGCATGGTGCAAAGCGACCATATATTTCAGCCCCTGCCCGCGATACGCCTTTTCAAGCTCCCCGACAACATCTCTTTTAGGTCCCATATTAAAACTATTAAACTCGTTCAAGTCTGTTTTCCACATACTGAAACCGTCGTGATGCTCGCCAACCGGACCAGCAAATTTTGCGCCGGAGTTTTTAAAAATTTCCGCCCATTCATCCGCATCGAATTTTTCCGCCGTAAACAACGGGAAAAAGTCGGTATACCCGAATTGTTCCAATGTGCCAAAATGCTGCTTATGGTATTTCATTTCGGCTTTTTGTTGCTTATAAAGATGGTTCGAATACCATGTTGTGTTTGGCCCGCAGGCGTGCACGGAATATGGACCCCAATGCGTGTAAATGCCAAATTTTGCCTCTCTCAACCATGCGGGTGTTGCATGCTCTCTTAAAGATCCGGTTGTAATATCAAACATTATGTTATCCACCTTTTTTCTGCGTTGTTGAATATCTGTACAAGTGTAGAATATTTAGACGAGAAACTTCAGCTGGCTATCCTTTGAGGCACCTGTCCTGTAATTCCATTTGTAGCCGTTTGCGGTCAAGCCTCTTTTTTCAAATTCGGCTTTCGTCATGTTGAATGTAAAGCCGGTAATTTTCTTGTCCTTACTGAAGGCAAAGTCCCCGATCGAACGAAGCGTGGACGGGAAAATAATATCTCCTTCCAAATTCACGTCGTATGAAAACGCATCTTTGGCGATAACCTCAAGGCCTTCATTCAGTTTCAAGCTCACAAGCCCGTTGCATGTCCAAAATGCCATCTCGCCGATTTCTTTGAGAGTTGACGGGAACGCGACGCTTGTTAAAGTGTCCACTTTGTAAAAGGCATAATCCCAAATTTTTGTGACACCTTCTGATATTTCATATGTAGTATAAGGTACCCAGCCGCTGTCATCAGCTGTTTTGTTATCTTTTTCGCCGGCGTTTCCGTTAACGCCGTTATGACCTCTTGCTTCTGGGTATGCGATCAATTCTTTGCCATCGATTGTATAGAGAACGCCGTCAACCGATTTGAACCATTTGTTCGCCGGGTCAGCCTTGATTTCCCGCAAACTCTGGCAATTGTTGAACACCCATTTGCCGATATGCCGGATTTCGGGGCCGATGGTGATACTTGTCAGATAGCTGTTGTTTGGCAGGGAAAAATCTCCGAGTGCGACGAGCGGAATGTATTTCCCGTTTTTGCCGGTAATATACTCATCGGGAGTGGCATTAACGACAGTAAAGTATTCCTTAACCTGCTGCCAAAGCGGCGGTTTGATCTCTTTCTTCGCGTAATACAGCTTGATCTCCTTCTGTGCGGAAAGGCCGCTGAATTGTTCCAGGTAATAACCGCTTAGACCTTTGCCATCGACATTGGCCGAGTATGCATATTTTTCGGCTTTTGCGTTTGCTAATGTTTTAAAAGAAATACCGAGCGCCGCAGTGATTGTTATAGCAAGAACAATTGAAACAATTACCTTTACGCTCTTTTTCAGCACAAACTTTCTCGGCGGGAGGTAACGCTTAATCTCCCCGCCGTCCGCTTCAAAAAGTGCAGCATCGGTTATTGCCCCCTCGATATCCTCTTTCCGGTACAGTTTTTTCTGCCAGCCTTCTATCGCAGTTTTATTGAATACAGGCAGCGGAACATATTCTTTTTCGTCTCGGTAGGGGCTAAACCTTCTTCTCTTTGTTTTTTTTGCTTTTGCAGCCGCCAGTTCTGTTTCTTTCTCCTGTTTTCGTTTCAGGGCGTCTTTTCTTTCCTCTTCGTTCGCTTCTACCGTAAAAGCTGATGGTCTCCCAATAGTGCCATTCTGCGTCAAAGAGCCTTCCGCTTCAGCTTCCACCCACGCGGCTTCTGTTCGTTCTTTCTGTTCCTCCATAATCTGCTCATGTTTTCGGTTTGAATAGTTGAAGAATGAATACGGAAATATGCAGATGATGTCACCGGCAATGCACAACAGCGCGCCAAAAACCCACACTTTATACCGCACACTTTGGTTAAAAAGTACGTCGTAGTCGGATGTCAGGCCGTATGACCTGTAAAGAATCGGAATAATCAGGGCAATCAAATAGATAATCGGAGCTTGAATCCAGCCGAAAATGCTTTGATAACTTTCCAAGCGTTCGCCGCTGAGCCACATCTGGTAATTGTTAATTTTGATACCCATATTGCCGTTTGCCGTACCGCTGGGGCCCATCACCAAACCGGAAATGAAATTAAGTATCAGCAACGCGACCGCCAGCGCGACGACGCCTTTTTGGTTGAAGAAAATAACCGCCAGCAGTTCCACAATACTGCAGGCAACGGCGATCGCGCGGGAAACCATATACAGCTTTTTAAAATCAAACCGTTTGATGATAAACGGCGCGATAAATGTTCCCGGTCCATTGTAAAGATTTACAATCGCCATAAGAATCACAAGCCAGACGCCGTCGGTCATTCGCAGCATATAGAACCATACACAGTCGCGTGCCAGCCTCGCGCCGATTCCCAGTGTGTCGAAAGTGCCGGAAATCATGGTGATCCAACGGTATTTATTGCGGAGTACCCCCGTGACACCCTCCCAGAAACTGAAGGTGACCTTCTTTTCGATAGGTGGTTGCGGCAGCCGCTCACGCAGTTTCGGGAAAGTGATTAGAACCGCAACAAGCGACACTATCATAAATGGAAGATAAAGCATTCGCATTGTTTTGATGTTTTCAGGGCCGCCGAACGATATGGCGAGAATCGGAAGCATCCATTCATCTATGATAGTTTGCATCATAAAACCTATTTTGACGGGATAGCACGAAAGAAGGAGGCGTTCATCGTTATTAGTTGTTGAAAATTGGAACATATTTCTAACATAACCTGCTGTTGTGCGGCCGCTGAAGAGCGAGAAACAAAGATAAAGCCGCCACAGCATATCGCCATAGTTGTACTGCTTAAAATCCCAGAACAGAATGACGCACGCTGTTATGATGCGCAAAGGCGCGTTGACGTAAGGCCAGAATTTGTAGCGCCCGTATTTCGGAATCAGGTATTTTCGCAAAAGCATGTCGCGAAGGGAATTATAACCGGATAAAAACACCTGTATACCAAAAATCTTGCCAAACCCCTGAATAAAGGCTTCTCCGAAGGAGACAGGGCTGAAAATGATAAGAGCAAGCCCCAAGACGATTGCCGCAGAATAGACAGCAATCAGATTGCATTCCGTCTTCTTTGCCAGTCGTCCGAGATTATCAGCAACCCCCCAGCCGATAATACTCCAAAAGTAGCCCAGTGGCGCGCCGATCAGATTAATCGCCATAAAATCAATAGTATCAATCTGATAGTAACGCATAATCAGGTAACAGCCCGCTGAGAAAGACAGAAACTTAGAAAGGTCCTCATGCGTTTTATCGCAGGAAGTAGCCAGCGTCGTCGTAGCCCACTCCTTATACGGCATATCGAAGCCCGGGCGCGGCGTGTGCCAGTGAGACTTTACCTCATGCACGCCGGTCTTAATAAGGTTCCTACCTTTTTCGATTTTTCCCGAAATTGTCAATTTTATTTTTTCGTCTATTTCGGTTTTCGCCACACAGATTCCCCTTTGTATTTTTATCTAACCGTTTAGAAAACAGTGACAATATTAATTTACCAACATCTAATTATGCTTTTTTAGCTCCTAAACAGCATTATAAAAATCTAAATAAAGCGAACCGCCTTCAAATTCAAATGTCCTTGTTTCGCTTTCTCTTTTGGCTGAAATATTTTTACTGTCTTACCGATCATACTCTAGGTTCACATTTCGTTTTTATTATATACGGCGGGGTTCATTTTTGCAATCCCTCGCGCTGTTGATGAATCCCGTTTAACCGCAGTTATTCAGGAAACGGAATCTTAAGCGTTTCCCAGACGGGGATAAACAACGATTTTGCAGACTGTTTGCACTTTAATTAAACTTCATCTTTTTCAGGTTCGTTCAATGCCGGGAGTATCTTATTTTCCAATTGATTTGGTGACGATATATACCACGCTTCCATATGAACCTCCGATAATTATCCTTGACTATTTCTGATGTTTTGCATATGATTGATATAAAATATATATTAATCACATCATAGAAATTCATCAGAGATTTATCTCTGTCAATTCATTGACTTGTTGTGAAGACACTACCATAATACCATTAAAATGTTGAAAGGGTGCATATAATTATGGTTTCTTTATTTGAAGCTACAAAGAGAGGTAAGATTAAATGAAGTATTTTTGGGTTGTTCCGCTGTTCATTTTGCTTTGGATTGTTTTTGATGTTGTCCGAAATTTATTTAATAAACCGGTCAAGTCGTCAATACCAAAGCCTCCAAACCTTGAGGGAGAGATCCTTGCGAGGCTTAGCCGAGGTGAGGATATACCGGTTGAAGAACTTATGGAAATGCTTGAGACGTCTTTCATAAAAATCAACAACCGTTTTGACTGCGCCGATTTCTTTTTAACATCACTTATCAGAATGTACCTTCAGTTCGGCGACAAACTGCCTTCGCCTGCACGGGATAAAATCAAGGATACCATGTTAAACTTCAAATACTGGATGGACGAGCCCGGTAAGGATTCTATGTGCTACTGGTCCGAAAACCATCAAATACTTTTTGCTGAGACGGAATATCTGGCTGGGCAAACCTTTCCCGATGAAATCTTTACTAACGACGGAAAAAGCGGGAAAGAGCATATGGCAAAAGCCAAGAAACGCGTTGAAGCCTGGATGGAACTGAGATTCGCATATGGCTTTTCGGAATGGTATTCCCCTGTATACTACGGGTGCGACCTCGCGGGAATAAGTAATTTCGTCGAGTTTGCAAAAGACGAAAAGCTGAAGCTGCAAATGAACATGATATTGGATGTTTTTTGGTTTGATGTTGCAACACATAGTTTAAAGGGTGCTTTTACATCAACTTCAGGGCGTATGTTTGCGCATAGCAAGCTCAGCAGCGACAAAGGCAACTCTTTGAGTGACGCGATAACTTTTCTCTGGCCGGAGTGTCCTGTCGGAAATCCGGAAAATTGCACCTCGATGCTAACCAACTTTTTACTAAATAGAGAGTACAAACTGCCAACTGCAATAAGAAATATCATGTTTGATGAAACAGAACAGATTATTTTAGCTTCAAACGGTGTAAGTGTTTGGGAAATGAAAGACGAGGGTTTGATAGGACAGGAAAATAAACAAATAATGATCCAACTGGGCAAAGAGGCGTTTACCAGCCCCGAAATAATTGCTAACTCTTTAGCGTACTTTTCAAAAAACCGCATGTTTAGCAACAAATTCTTTCACCCTATTGGATTCGTCAACATTTTGTTTTTTAGACTTTTGGGGCTTACGGGTCCTATTTCCAAGCTTGTCAAGTCCCCTTCCGACACCGTTGCGCTCAACAGAGCAAATGTCTATACCTACCGCACAAAGAACTATATCATAGCCACCGCACAGCAATATGGAACAGACACCTGTGCCTATCAGCATCATATTTTCAGCGCGACGCTGGACAGGACTATTTCACTGTTTACCACGTGGCCATCAAGAATATCCGACAGCGGCTCCCCGCCCTCCCCCTCGTTTTTCATGGGCAGTTTCAGGTTTCCGCATGCTTTTCAGCATAAAAACATCGCCGTTATGCTTTACGATTTAACCATTAAGAAACATATCGCGGAAAAGAAACCGTTGGACTATACGCACGCTTATTTCCCGACAGAGTTAATGGATGAACATATTGTTGAAGGCAACTTCGCGTTTTGTAAAAAAGGCGAAACATATGCAGCAATTATAGGCGCTTCCAAACTGGAATTTGGGCAGCTGCGGGATGAAAAAACCGGTAACTACAACCTGACACAACCGTATGAATTAAAACAATATGGAAAACGTCAATTCTGGGTTTTTGAGCTTTCATCAAAAGATGAGGACGGCAGCTTTGAGAAATTCATCGAGCGGGTAAAATCAAACGCATTATCTTTTGATGCGGATGCTCAAAAGCTTTCATATTCATCAAATGGGGACAAGATATTTCTAACTTACAAGGAAAAAGCTGCCGTGAACGGACAAATTATCAACACCGAATACAAGCGTTTTGACAGTGTGTATTCCGCAACGGACAGAAAAGCCGAAGAAATAAGAATTGTGTGCGGCGGCGCAACGCTCACACTAAATCAAAACAAGCTAATCCGAAAAGAAGAGTTAATTCAAAAATAATTTTTTTTAAAAACTGAATGGGCTGTGTTGAAACTAAGGTTTTACACAGCCCATTCATACTGTTATTTTTGAAGCCTATTTAATCTTTCGAATTGTGAGCGTTCTGGTATCGTTTTCTTCACAATTCATCGTCATCAAAATTGTCATCTGTTCATTACTGAAACCAACCGCACCGCCCATAAAGTCCGACTTTGTATTGTCTGCGGATAAAGGACCAATCAAAATCGCTGTCTTGGAGTTTTCAGCTTTTACAAAGCCCTTAGCCATTACCTGTATTCCTTTTTGAGGAGCAATACGGAAGTTTTCGCCTTCCAGCCCGCAATTCGGAGATATACCAAATTCAAATTTTATAGGCACACCTTTGCAGGTTTTAACTTTAAAGGCGATTTCAACTCCGTCGGTCAGTTTTTTAAAGTGTACCCAAAGATCAAAAGTTGTTGAAATTTTGGTTTCCCGTTTGCTGTGGTCCATTTGCCACCAATCATGTGTCTCCGGTTCTTCTTTCAGCGGCAGAAGATACTTTCCGTCATATTGGTAATGCAGCTGATAGCCTTCAGCCGTCTTATCAATGCTTTGCATCGAAAAATTACGGGAACCGAAAAAGTGTGCGTATCCCCTGCAATATACTGAAATTTCCCCGAAATGAGAATAGAAGAATGTCGTCTGGTCTTTAAGCAACGAATAACTAATATCGTTCTCAATTAAACGGACTATGCCTGATTTTTCATAGAAAGCATCAATGCTCCGTTCAAACTTTTCAATCCGTTCCGGTATCTTTACGACTTGCAGTTCCTTGTTCAGCATTAGGAACGCTAATGAAATGCCAACTTTTCTTCCCTGCTCCCCGGCATTTTCAAGAATTCGGATGGCAAGGTCATAAAACTCCTTGTTATCCAGCACTTTTGACATATAAAGGTAGTTGCCGAAATAGACATCAGCCCAGACATTGGCATTTTTATCCTGCCTGGTCGAATTCATGGTGAACAAGCTCATATTCGGTTCTATATAAGAAACCATCATTTTCAGATTTCTTTCCACAAGTTGATATAATTCGGTTTTGCCATAGTATTGCGCTATCATAATCAAGGCGTTATTGCTTACAACATTGTAACCCCCTGCGGAACGCTCAGCATATTCACCGTCCGCATTGCAGTCAATGCCTTCCAAAAGATACATATCAATGCCGTTTTTAAATTCGTCTTTCTTGGTGATGTAATATACTATTGAAAGAGCGCTTGCATAGATCCAACGGTGATTGGGCGTATGAAATCCGGAGACGAGAATGCCTTGCGCGTATTTTTCCAAAAGGCTTAAAAACTGTTCCCGGTACCCTGCAAGTTCCCCGTCTGTATCATATTCATCAATTATAAGTATCATTTGCCCGAATTCAATTGCCTGTGAACCGGCTGCCGTAAAGAAGTTGCACCCTAGAAGATGCATGGTTCCATCAGGGTTCAGCCACCTATTTGAAAATATCATTGCCATGTCAATGCTTTCAAAAAGCTCTTTTTTCTTATAATATATGGACTTTTCGTTTAAATAAAGCAAAACCGCATTCGTCACCAATGACGGTGTATACATATAATCATATACATGTTCACTGATATTTATTACGCCGCCGTAATATGGATCGTTTTTGTCTTTGCATTGGTTAAGAATAGCCGTTTTTAAACTATTCTCACAGTCTTTAATTGCCGAAATATACATTTTTTTAACCTCCGTATTCAATAATTATTTACTTTCAACTTTTCTGACAGCATTATAGAAATCCAAATAAAGCGAAGCGCCTTCAAATTCAAATGTCATTGTTCCGCTTTCTCTTTTTGCTGAAATATATTTACTTTCGTACCGGTCGTACTCAAGGTTCATTATTTCACTGTCAATGCTAAAATCGCCCTTGTTTACAAGTGAATAAGATTTCCCGTTGCTGCCGTACGACAAAGTACTTTTGTTGAAAGACCTTTTGTTTGAAGCAATTCTTGCAACGAAGTTCTCAAAACTCTCCTTGCTTTCATCACTTGTTTCGCAAATCCACCAGGTTACCTCGCCCTCCTGAACAAGATTATTTCTTATAAAAGAGGCATCTTTCAAGCCATCTGCATTAATGAATTCGATAGAATTTTTGGCAATCAACGCAATATACGCTCCGTCCTTTTCGCCAAAAATCATGCCATCCGTAAGTTTGCCTTCCTCCACCCTGTCAAAAAAGCTGACCGGAAAATTGGCATGGGTGTATTTATAAACTTTTCGGATTTTAAGCCCGTTTATACGCGTATCGTATATGCTCATCGTAACATCTTTATCCTGCGCTGCGGTTGGAATCACACCGTCGCTTACCCAAAAGTTTTTTTCACCGTAAGTGGCAGATGGATTTGCGGCAAAAACAGCAAACTCACCAAAATTTACGGTCCAAAGATGTTGTTGGTTGCCGTGCGTGTTCGGGTAATATCTTTGCGTTGTTGCCTGCAGGTAATATGGCGTCTTATAAATATACATATTAGCTCTTTGCAGCGCTGTGCCATTTGAATATGGATTTAAACTCTTTGAAACCGCGGGTAAAAGGCCGACACGCCTCAGCAATGTCGCATTAAAAAACCACAAGATTTTGAAATTTTCATTGTTAAACAGATTATATTTCCTGCAATAAGCAAGCGTATTATTTATGGTTTCCGGGTTGCTGAAGGACTCCATCGCCCATTGCATCATGATTTGGTTATCCGCTTGACCGATAAGCCCTTTATCTTTAAGCTCCGTAAGAGATAAGCCATATGATGCCTTTAGCTCACTGTAACTCTTGTCGTTTGCAATTACGTTAAAAACTTCCGGGATATTGTATCCATCCGGCTTACGGTAGACAAAGTTACCTAGCATATTATTACCGTCGCCCAGTTTAAATTTAATATCACCGCTTCTTGTCAGACCTTTGTAGATGTCTTCCCCTGCCATTTCATTGATAACGTTGCCAACGGAATTATATATTTTAAGTGAATCATTTCCGTTGTAATCATCTATCAAGGTTAAACGTCTTCCATTTTCATAACAACGCCCAGCCGTGCTGCTGAACACTCCGTCAAACTGCCCGACAGCCATATCATACAGCATTAAATCCAAAATAATTTTAGCCTGAGTTCGAAGTTGCTCATTATCGGAAAAATCAATTATTAAACAAAGCGGAGAAATATCCTCGACATAGTATGTCGGTGAATTCCACTCCGAAAATCCATACAGCCATCTTTGCTCGAGCCATATTTTTATTCTGCTTTCTGCATGAGCTTTGTGCTCTGCGGCGGATTTTTTATCACCCGAGAAAACAGCATCCGGCCAAATCATTGCAGTGAAATATTCTGACGAGGCAAACTGTATTTGAAGATTCTCCGACCACAGCACCATATCGTCATTGCCGGCCATTGTCATAAAAAATCTAAAACCTGTAAATGCTTCTTTAATTTTTGCCTCATACACTGAGGGCACTTGCCATCTTGCGGCATCAACCTCATTATTCTCACGTTTTTCTTTTGCAGTGAGCAACACCCGAAGTGCGGTTTGAAAAGAAAATGCAGCTTTGCTATTCCGACTGATAATATTCTGTACCATACTATCGGTAATAGCCCACTCTTCATTTGTTGGCGTTTCGCCGATTGCCAATATTTCCAGCAATTTATCAAAATCGCCATTTACATCTTCGCTAACACTGCTGTTAACCGATGCCATTGATTCGGCTGATAAGGGTTTTGTATTCAGCGTACCGACAGTATCAACAGAGTTCGTGTCGTTTTTTGAAAGGCTAAATGAAGAAATTGTTAAGACTTGGGTAAGCGCAACTATAATTGCAATGAGTTTATTAATCATTTATTCACCTTTATTATATAAAACTTTTTATCTATTGCTAAACTTTAATAAATCAATAAATTCAAGGGTTCTTAAAAAGCAAATCTATGCTTGTTTTTGAAAAAAGAGTGAGAAATTCTTATCTTTCTTAATATGCTTGAGCTGTTTATTGAGAACTTGCGAAATCGGGTACGCAAAAACTGAAAGAATTATTCCCTTTATCAAGTTGAGTATACTCGCTGAGCCAATAAATCCCCACAGCGCCTCTTTTCCGATTTCATAATGAACAAAATTCCTAAAAAAGCTTGGTGCGACAAAATAATTTACAATAACGCCTGCCGCAATAATACAGACTGTTGCAAAGAAACCCGCAATTATATTGGCTTTAATTTTTGCAAAGCTTGGTTTTTGCAAAAAATATCTAAAAATCAGAGAGAACGGAACTATAAAAGAACAACCGACAATAAAATTAATTAGGTTGCCATAACCCATTTGAGTGCCCACGCCTTTAAAGATGAGTTCCAGTATGTTTTTTAGCAACTCAACGGTCACACCGAAAACGGGACCAAAACTTATAGCGCCAACCAAAGCCGCTATATCGCTTAAGTCTAATTTTAGCGTTGTATTTCCCGGAATAATCGGAAATTCCAAAAGATATAATATAAATGATATTGCAGTAAACAATCCGGTAAAAACAGTTTTCATCAAAGTTTTGTTTGCACTAGAACTTTTCATTTAATCTCCTCCAAAATCACTGCAAGTTGATTCAAAAAGATTATGCATTTGCCAATATTCTGAGAAATAAATATATTGTCAAACATTATACCATTTCTATTTTGTTTCCCTGACAGCTTTATAGAAATCCAAGTAAAGCGAAGCACTTTCAAATTCAAATGTCATTGTTTCGCTTTCTCTTGCTGCATAAATATATTCGCTGTCAAATCGGTCATACTCCAGATTAACGATATTTTTATCAACGCTAAACCTGCCCTTGTTTACAAGTGAATACGATTTCCCGTTGCTGCCGTATGACAAAGTTTCATTGTTGAAAGATCGTTTGTTTGAAGCAATTCTTGCAACAAAGTTTTCAAAACTCTCTTTACTTTCATCACTTGTTTCGCAAATCCACCATGTTATCTCGCCTTCCTGAACAAGATTATTTCTTTTAAAAGAGGTATCTTTCAAACCCTCGGCATTAATGAATTTGACAGGG
>CAYNMU010000003.1:0-2932 GCA_964398395.1 uncultured Eubacteriales bacterium | reverse complement strand
TACATATTTGCCCTTTGAAGTGCAATGCCGTTTGAAAACGGATTTGCCAGCCTTGTTCCGACAGGTAAAATCCCCGAGAATCTCAACACCGAAAGGTTGAAAAATTTCAACTCCTTGAAATTGCCGTTGTTGAAAAGCTTGTGTTTTCTGCAATAGGCAAGCGTGTTTTCAATTGTTTCCGGGTTGCTGAAGGATTCCATCGCCCATTGCATCATTATTTGGTTGTCCGCTTGACCGATAAGCCCTTTTTCTTTAAGCTCCGAGAGATATAAGCCGTATGATGCCTTTAACTCGCTGTAACTTTTATCTTTTGCGATTTTTCTTAAAACTTCAGGTATATCGTAACCGTCTTTTTTGCGGTATTTAAAATTATGAAGCATGCCGTTAGAGTGACCGGGTCTAAAACTAATATCTCCGCTGCTTGTCAGCCCTTTATAAATATCATCCCCTGCCATTTCGTTGATGACACAGCCGACAGAATTATATGAGTGAAGTGAGCCTTTGCCGTCATAGTCATCAATTGATGCAATGCGTCTGCCATTTGCGTAACAGCGGCCTGCCGTGCTGCCAAAGATGCCATCGAACTGACCCGTTGCCATATCATAAAGCATTAAATCCAGAATTATTTTTGCGCGGGTTCGCAAACCCGTATCCTCAGCGAAGTCAATAATCAGCGCAAGGGGTGAAATGTCCTCCACATAATAGGTCGGTGAATTCCACTCAACAAAACCGTACAGCCACCTTTGTTCCAGCCAAATCTTTATTCTGCTTTCCGCATGTGCCTTGTGCTCTGTGGCAGATTTACCATCAACCGAAAAAATCGCGTCCGGCCAAAGCAATGCGGTAAGATACTCAGCGGAAGCAAGCTGTATTTGAAGATTCTCCGACCACAGCACCATATTGTCATTGCCGGCCATTGGCATAAAAAACCGATAGCCGGTAAACGCCTGCTTGACTTTGGCTTCATATTCGGCCGGCACCTGCCATTTTGCGGCATCTTCTGCACCGTTTTCGCGCTTTTCTTTAGCGGTCAGCAGCACACGAAGCGCGGTTTGCAAATTAAAAGTGGAACTTCCATATCTGTCATTGACCCCTTGCGCCAACTTGTCGGATACTGCCCAGTCTTCTTTTGTTACCGTTTCGCCGGTTGACAGTTTCAGCAAAATGTCGCTGTATTCGCCGTTTACGCTTTTAACCTTGCTGCTTTTGGTTGTTTTAAGAATATATACAACCTCGCCTAAGATAAACAGAATTGAAACCGGCAGCAACACTACGCCGATTATTAAAACAAGTATAGTCAGAGTTTTGCCCAAGAACGATCTTTTTTTGAAACTTTTCATCGTTTTTCACTTTTCCGTTTCCACTTTAATTTCATTAATTTTTTCTAACGTTGCTTATCCGCATTAATTATACTTCGCCTCGGTATGCGTTTTTCTATTCATATAGTCTTGTGCTTCGGTCATAATAACTCTTCGCATTATTTTATCTTGTTTAAAAATTACTCGGAAAAAGTATAGTTCAGCCGGCCTAAAGGCGCGCTTTCGCCCTTGGTGTAAAAAGAATACAAATCATTAAAGTCACAGTTATCTGTCCATTTAAACTGAATATTTACTTTTTCGTTTTCCAATCCAAGCAGGTTTCTGCTGACGCGCAACATGATTTGGTTGCCGTTTTCAACCATATCCGCTTCACCAACAACTTCAAACCCCGTGCCGGTGTATTTTGATATCTGGGCTTTTCCGTCGGAACCGTAGGGAATAATGCGGAAATTATAACCGTTCTTATTCGGATTTGTTTTGTCAACACTCAGCAGTAAATTCATCGTGTTTTCATCTTTTACTGCTTTCAGGGTATCCACTGTATCAACATAAAAATATAAATAATGGCTGTCTTTTGCAACCTTCATGGTATTAATATCATTTCTGCCCGAGGTATCGGTATACTGCAAACCAACCTCAGCGCCGGCGGAATCTCTATCCACGGTATCTCCGGTATAGTCTTGATACCTTGCCGAAATCTTCGAATTGTTCCATTGTTCGAAGCCGCTGCTCATATCAATTGAAACATCTTCTCTATTCACTTTTATAGTGGCTGTTCGTTTGAATTTCGCGACATAATTTACGAACTGCATATAGTAATTGTCGCCAAGCATTCCATTCATCGGCTCAATATCACGGCTGTTATTAAAATCGGCAGTGTCTACAAAGCGAATCGGCTCAGTAGCTGTCGGTTTGTTCCTTTGTGCAACCCATTCATTAAAGGATGTGACAAAAATAACATCCGGATTATATAACATCGCAAAATCCCATTGCTCGGTAAAATTATAGCCGTACAAGGGTGCATTGGGCGAGGTATCGTTCGCGCCGTTGTGCCAACTTCTGCTTCTGCTGTTCCCGCCATACCAAGCCGTTGAGCTGAAGAATCCCTGCGTATGCTGCGCAACTGAAACCGACATGATGGAGTCACCGATAAAAGTCCCGTAAATTGCCTGATATGTCAGCGAACGGTCAAACTCTATCCATGGGAAACCATCTATCTTTTTGCCTCTAGTAGGCCATTGCGACGCTTTTATTCTGAAATATGATTTTACATCATCACGTAGTTCGCTGTCCGTCGTTGAACCGATTATCAACGGTTTGTTATCCCATTTATACCACAGTTCATCCAGTCTTGGATATTTTGCCTTAAGTTCCGCATTATTATAGAACTCATCATATGTCTTGTTTACTGCTTTGCCGGTCGCGGCGGAATAGAAGGCAATTTGGGGTACATCCCATCCTTGAAGTAAATATTTGTACCAAACATCAATTAAATTGTATACCACTTCGGAATATGTGTACCCGTTTGTTGTGTCAAAAACAATAAAGTCCACACCGGCATCTGTCAGCATCTGCAAATGCTTTCCCAACACCCATTTATCTTTTGATATGTA
>CAYNMU010000002.1:0-60900 GCA_964398395.1 uncultured Eubacteriales bacterium | reverse complement strand
CTCAATGCAACTAACAACCTCGGCAAGGGTTGCATTTAACTTGGGAACTAACTAAATGAAAATATAAAAGTAAACTATGAAAAATTGCTTGCATTATCAAGGTGCTCATGTTATAATGCACAGGAAATTCACACGCAAAGATTGATTTACCGGTGCGCCGCCTGACTAGTGGCGTTGTGAATCAAAAAATTTCTTTGCGGAGGAAAAACTAAGGAGGAAATTAAATGTCAGTAGTATCAATGAAGCAATTACTCGAAGCGGGTGTCCATTTTGGACATCAAACAAGAAGATGGAACCCTAAAATGGCGCAATACATCTTCACGGAAAGAAACGGTATATACATTATTGACCTTCAAAAAACGGTCAAAAAGCTTGAAGAAGCTTATTTGTTTATCCGTGAGCTTTCCGCCAATGGACAAGAAGTTCTTTTTGTCGGAACAAAAAAGCAAGCGCAAGACTCAATTCGTGACGAAGCAGTTCGTTGCGGCATGCCTTATGTCAATGCTCGTTGGCTTGGAGGAATGCTTACTAATTTCAATACCATTCAACGCAGAATCAAAAGGCTTGCTCAACTCAAGGCTATGGAAGCTGATGGAACATTTGATTTACTTCCGAAAAAGGAAGTAATAAAACTTAATCTCGAAGTTGAAAAACTTGAAAAATTTATGGGCGGAATAACAGAAATGCGTCGCCAACCTTCAGCTATGTTTATTGTTGATCCTCGCAAAGAACGAATTGCCGTAGCAGAAGCAAAAAAACTCGGTATTCCCATAATTGCAATCGTTGACACAAACTGTGATCCCGATGAAATAGACTATGTCATACCCGGTAATGATGATGCAATTAGGGCCGTAAAATTAATTTCAGCGGCTATGGCTGATGGAATAATTGAAGGCAGACAAGGCGAGCAGGGCATTGACGCTGATTATCAAGATGAGGCAGAGGAGGTATAATAATGGCATTTACTGCGAAAGATGTACAGTCACTCCGAGAAAAAACAGGCGTAGGTATGATGGACTGCAAAAATGCACTTGTGTCTTCGGATGGAGATATGGACAAAGCTATAGAATATTTGCGTGAAAAAGGTCTTGCCGCAGCAACAAAAAAGGCCGGTCGTATTGCAGCTGAAGGAATTGTATCTGCTTTTTATGATGAGTCTAAAAAAATTGGCGTTTTAGTCGAAGTAAATTCGGAAACTGATTTTGTTGCCAAGAACGAAGAGTTTCAAGGTTTTGCGCTTAATGTTGCAAAAACAATTGCTGAAGTTAATCCTAATGATGTCGAAACATTGCTTAATGTAAAACTTTTCGGAAGTGACAGAACAGTATTAGAGAACCTTCAAGATAAGATTCTTTCAATTGGCGAGAACATAAAAATTCGCCGTTTTGAAAGGACAGAAGGCATTGTATCAATTTATATTCACAGCGGCGGTACCGTAGGCGTTATGGTCATGATAGAAACTGACGCTGGTACGGCAGCAACTGAAGCATTCAAGGTAATGGGTAAAGATGTTGCAATGCAAATTGCTGCAATGAGTCCGCAGTACCTTAACAAAGTATCAGTACCGGCGGAAGTTGTTGAATATGAAAAGGGCATACTTGCGGCACAATTAAAAGAAGATGAAAAAATGCTGAATAAGCCGGAAAAAGTGTTGGAAGGCATAATCATCGGTAAAATTGCAAAGCTTTTCAAAGACATTTGCCTTATGGAACAACAATTTGTTAAAAATGGAGATCTGTCAGTTGCTCAGTATGTTGAGTCCGTTGCAAAAGAAATCGGTTCAACTATTAATATAACTGGTTTTGTCCGTTTTGCCAAAGGTGAGGGATTGCAGAAAAAAGAAGATAACTTTGCTGACGAAGTCGCAAGCATGATTAAATGAGGTGCAGTCTATAATGGAACGATATGCATGGCGAGCAAAAGTGCTGGATGGCATGCTGGATGAATATATTCGTCGTCACAACGAGATTTGGCCTGAACTCCTTGATGTTTTAAAAGAAGCCGGTATTTACAATTATACAATATGGAACAACGGCAGCGATTTGTTCGGTTATTATGAATGTAAAAAAGGTATCGAATTTGCAGCTAAGGTTCAAACATCAAGCCCTGTAATCGATAAATGGAATGAATATATGAAAAGTGTAATGATAATGGAAATGGACCCGGATACCGGAGCTCAGCCATTAATGAAAAATGTATTCTTTATGAAATGATATTAAATGGGATGTATCAAAAAAGATACATCCCATTTTTAGTAATTAACATAAACTTGAAAATTTCTTTGCTTGCTCAACAGCTAACATATCACATCGTTCGTTTTCAGGATGTCCGGCGTGACCACGAATCCAAACAATTTCGTATTCGTGCTGTGACAGTGCTTCAAGGAGTTCATTCCATAAATCAGAATTTAAAGCAGGTTTCTTGTCTGATTTTTTCCAACCGTTATTTTTCCAACCAATCGCCCAACCTTTATTGATACCGTTAGCAACATACTGGGAGTCTGTATATATTTTAAGTTTACAACGTTCTTTTAAAAAGCTAATTCCTTCGATAACCGCCTTAAGCTCCATTCTGTTGTTAGTGGTTAAAGTTTCTCCACCGCAGATTTCACGCTCGTGGTCTAAATATTTTAAAACTGTGCCCCAACCACCCGGTCCGGGATTCCCCGAACAAGCACCGTCTGAAAAGATTTCAACAATTTTTAATTCTGTCATTCATCTTGCCTTTCTTATAGATACCAATAATATTTTTAGTATTTGTTAGGTTGTATTTTAACATTTAAATCTTATAAAAACAAGGATGAATTTCATTTATGTATGTTTCAATTTGACAATTTGTTTGAGCAGTGTTGCTTGACATATCATCGAGTTGGTAGTAGAATACATCATAGATAATAAATACGGGAATATCCTTTGATTTGCTTTTTGGATGTTTCGGCAGTATAAAAAGTATATATTTATATTTTACAATCATATTCTCCACAACTTGAATTGTTGTGGGCTTACGATTTTATTTTGTTTTATAATAATAAAAATTTAAGGAGCTATTTATGCAAACAAAAAAGGAACTTGTTATAGATGCAAGTGTTAGAGGTAGGAACAATAATTCGCCTAACAGGCATTATTCACAAGCAAAAAACGCTAATCAAAAGAAAGCGTCGTCAGAAAATGAAACATCATCACTTAAAATAGCTTTTCTTGGCGGTCTGAATGAAGTTGGCAAAAACATGACACTGTATGAATACGGTGGCGATATGATGTTGGTTGACTGCGGAATGGCTTTCCCTGACCAAGATATGTTAGGGGTTGATATAGTTCTTCCTGACTTTACCTTTGTTGAGCGGAATGCAGATAAAATACGTGGAATTATTGTTACACATGGTCATGAGGATCATATTGGCGGATTGCCATACCTTCTTAAAGTTTTGAACATGCCGATCTATGGAACTCGATTAACAATTGGATTGATTAAAGGAAAACTTCGTGAACACGGACTCATTAATGAAGCAAAGCTTTTTGTTGTAGAACCTGGAGACAGATTTGATCTTGGCTGTTTTAATGTTGAGTGCATTCACGTAAATCATTCAATACCAGATGCACTTGCCTTTGCAATTCGATGCAAAGCCGGGACAGTTGTTCAAACCGGTGATTTTAAAATTGACAGTACGCCTATAGATGGTGGGATGATTGACCTTTCAAGAATTTCTCAGATAGGAAACGAAAACGTTTTATGTCTTCTTTCAGATTCTACAAATGCTGAGCGTGCCGGTTATACCGTTAGTGAGAAAAAGGTTGGTGAATCTTTCGAAACTCTATTTCGCAAAGCTGATGGAAAAAGAATAATTGTTGCTACCTTTGCCTCTAATATTCATAGAGTACAGCAAATTATTGATGTTGCACAGCTGCTTGGTAAAAAGGTTGCGCTTTCAGGCCGCAGCCTTGATAATGTTGTCAACATCGCGCAAGAACTCGGGTATATAAATATACCGGAAGGACTGCTTATTGCCATTGATAAAGTTAATAGATATCCGGCTGATGAGATTGTTATTATTACAACCGGAAGCCAAGGCGAACCAATGTCTGCACTTGCACGCATGGCATTTTCTGACCATCGTAAGGTTGAAGTTGGCCCTTCTGATTATGTTATTATTTCAGCCACTCCAATACCCGGAAATGAAAAAACAGTGAATAAAGTAATTAATGAACTTATGAAACTTGGCGCAGATGTAGTTTATGAAAAAATGTACGATGTTCATGTATCGGGACATGCATGCCAGGAAGAATTAAAAATTATGCTTGGTCTTGTTAAACCGAAATATTTCATTCCGGTTCATGGTGAACAAAAGCACTTACGCAAACACGCAGCTCTTGCACTGAGTATGGGAATTGAAAAACAAAATATCTTAATTGTTGATAATGGAAATGTTGCGGAAATCAATCAGAAAGAAATCAAACTAGCTGCAAATGTACCGGCTGGAAGAGTGTTTGTAGATGGATATGGCGTTGGAGATGTGGGGAGTGTTGTTCTTCGCGATAGAAAGCATTTAGCTCTTGATGGGCTTATTATTGTTGCTGCTACAATTAATATTGAAACGAGACAAATTCTATCTTCGCCTGAAATACTTTCAAGAGGCTTTGTTTATGTTCGTGAGGCTGAGCAATTAATAGATGACGCCCGTCAAATTGCACTTGTTACAATTGAGAACTGTCTTAAAAACAACATCAAAGATATAGGTACAATAAAAGCTAAACTTAGGGATGAAGTCTCTCGTTTAATGTATGAACGTACCAAACGAAGCCCTATGATTTTACCTATTATTATGGATGTTTAAGTTATATATTTACAAGGAGATAAAGAAATGAAAATTATTTTGAAGCAAGATGTAAAAGGTTTGGGGAAAAAAGGCGAAATGGTCAATGCATCTGATGGTTATGCACGGAACTATTTGTTTCCAAGAAGCTTGGCAATGGAGGCAAACTCACAGGCTTTGACTGAACTTGAAAATCGGGAAAAAGCAGAAAAACACAGAATTGAAGTGGAAATTGCAGCCGTCAAGGAATCTGCATCAAAACTAAACGGTGTCACAATTAAGATTTCAGCAAATGCCGGTCAGAACGGTAGGCTTTTTGGGTCCATCACTTCTAAAGAAATTGCGGAACATATAAAAAAAGAACTTGGGATGGAAGTAGACAAGAGGAAAATCACAGTTGAAGATATTAAAAATTATGGAACTTATGAAGTCGAAGTTAAACTTTATACAGGTATAGTTGCAAATTTATATGTTTTGGTTGGCGAATAGGCAATTTTGGAGGACTCAAAAGTGGATGACAAGTTCAATTTTTCTAGTTCAGATAATATAACTATGCCATTCAGCCTTGATGCTGAGCAGGCTGTATTGGGCTGTGTTTTGATGGAACCTTCTTCAATGTCTCTGGTTCAAAATCATTTGCGCCCTGAATATTTCTATTTGCCGCAGCATGTCACAATTTACTCCATAATGGTAAGTATTGACGCTATTGGAGGTAAAATTGATCCGCTGTTAGTATTAGACAAGCTAAAGCTTGAGAATATCTACGATGACGCTGGCGGTAAAAACTATCTTTTTCAGCTTGCATCAACAATACCCTCAACAGCCAATGTCGAATCTTATGCAAAAATTGTTAAAGAAAAGTTTTATATACGAACATTAATAAATGTGTCGAAAGAAATTATTGACAGCGCAGTTGCTCAAGAGGAAAGTGCTGAATTGATGCTGGATGCTGCTGAACAGAAGATCTATGATATTAGGCAGGGCAGAACATCCGTTGGGCCTTCAAAAATAAGTGACATCATTTATAATGAAGTTTATGAACGACTTGGAAAGCTTAATTCGGAAGAACGGGAACAGTATTTGGGATTACCAACCGGCTATAAAGATTTAGATGAGGTTATCGTTGGTCTAAACAAATCTGACTTGATTTTAGTCGGAGCAAGACCGGCAATGGGTAAAACCAGCTTTGTGTTAAATATTGCAAGGAATGTTGCTTACCTTGGAAAACGAAAGGTTTTGGTATTTTCGCTTGAGATGACAAAAGAGCAACTTGCGCAAAGAATCTTGGCCACTGAGGCAAGAATTACCGGTAACAAAATGCGAGATGGCAAACTTGAAGATAATGATTGGATTGAACTTGGAAATGCGACCTCACGACTTAATGATTGTGAGTTGTATTTTGACGATAGTACGGATATTACCGTTTCTGAAATGAAGGCAAGAACACGGAGATTAGGCGGAGTGGATTGCGTTTTCATTGATTACTTAGGGCTTATTCGTTCCGGTTCAAAAACTGAAAACCGGGTGCAAGAGGTCACAGAGATTACCAGAAGCTTAAAATTAATGGCTAAAAATTTGAATATACCTGTCTTTGTTTGTGCTCAGCTTTCAAGAGGTACAGAACATAGGGGAAAATCACACAGGCCGCAACTTTCTGACTTGCGCGAGTCAGGGTCAATTGAACAAGATGCTGACATTGTTCTTATGCTTTTTCGGCAGGATTATTACCAGGATGAAGAACATGAGTCCGATGAAGACGATAATGAGGCCGAAACCCGCTCCGATGAGGTCGAGGTCATTGTAGCAAAAAACAGACATGGCCCTACGAAAACAGTTAAATTCTATTGGGATTCAGAGCACACTCTCTTTAAGGGCAAGGAGCATATCAGAAATGATTTATAAAGTTATTTCTACTATTGAGCGCTATCAAATGCTCAAAAAAGGTGCTACAGTCATTGTTGCACTTTCCGGAGGGGCAGATTCGATGGCGCTCATATCAATTCTAAAATCAATTAATGATGATTTTGGCATAAAGATTATTGCAGCTCATGTAAACCATGGTTTGCGTGGAACTGAATCAATGAGAGATGAAAAATTCGTTATAGATTACTGCCAATACACAGGAATTGAACTTCGAGTATTAAATAAAAATATTAAAGAAATTGCCGAAAATTTAGGAGAAGGCTTGGAAGAGTGCGGAAGAAGAATACGTTATGAATTTTTTAATTCGATTTCTTCTGATGCAGTTATAGCTACAGCACATTCCTTAAGTGACAGCATGGAAACAATGCTTTTTAATCTCTCTAGGGGATCGACGCTCAAAGGGCTTTGCGGCATTCCACCTGTTAGAGATAATATTATTCGCCCTTTAATTGAATGCTCCAGAACGGAAATTGAAGAATATTGCAAGCAGAATGACATTGAATATGTTTTAGATAGTTCTAACTTTGAAGATGTTTATATGCGAAATCATATCAGACATAATATAATCCCACAACTTAAGAAAATTAATCCGTTGCTTGATGAGGCATTTTATCGTTGTTTAATCAGCATTAATGAGGATGAGGAACTCCTAGAAGAACTCTCTTCAAAGTTACTTGCACAGGCAACTACAGAGGGTGGATATAATGTGGAAATCCTTTTGAGGTCTCATATTGCATTGAGAAAGAGGGTTATAGCGTCAATACTTTTAGCTCAAACCGGAACAGCTGCCCAAAACAAGCATGTTCAAGCCGTTGAAGAATTGCTTTTGCATGGAGGGAATATTCAGATTCAAAAAGCAACAGCTGTTAGTGTTAAGTCTAGGGTCTTGAGCTTTCCACGCAAAAATAAATTAATTTCACCTTGGAGAGCAGATTTTATTGAGGGCATTATTGAGTTACCTTTTAAAACGATAGAAATTAAAATTGTTAACAGAAAAGATTTAGAGAATATACAAAATATTCACAAAAATATATTGGATTATTGTTTTGACTATGATAAAATATATAGAATTGCTGAAATTAGGAGCCGTTGCGATGGAGACAAAATTCGTTTAAAAAAGAGCAATTGTACAAAAACTATTAAGAAGTTATTTAACGAAAAGAGGATTCCTGTTGAAGACAGAAATAAAGTAATTATTATCAGTGACGGCGAAGGTTTGCTTTGGATAGATGGTTTTGGTTGTGCGGATAGATGCGGAATTAATGATGAAACGAGCAGAGTTTGCATAATTTACATGGGGGGAACAATAAATGCTTGAAGATATAAAAAAAGTTTTGTTCAGCAAAGAAGATATTTCTGTTATGATAGACAGATTAGGCTCACAAATAAGTAATGATTATAAAGACAAAAATTTGCTTTTGGTGAGCGTTCTAAAAGGTTCAATTATTTTTATGGCTGATCTTATGCGTTCAATTACAATTCCTTGCCGAATCGACTTTATGGCGGTTTCAAGTTATGGATCAGGAACAAAAACATCCGGTGTTGTCAAAATAATTAAGGATTTGGATATAAATCTTGAAGGCTATGATGTTTTAATAGTTGAAGATATTTTGGACAGCGGTAAAACTTTAAGCTATATTTTGGATTTGTTATTAAGCCGTAAACCGAACAGCGTTAAAATTTGTACACTGTTGGATAAACCCGATTGCCGTCAAGTGGATTTAACTCCAGAATATAAGGGCGCTGATGTACCTAATGAATTTGTTGTCGGTTATGGTCTCGATTGTGATGAAAAATATAGAAATCTTCCGTTCGTTGGTGTTTTAAAGCCACATATCTACGGTGGGATATAATAGATTATTGATTTTTAAGGAGTTGTAATTTAATTGGACAAGAAAAAGATTTTAACATTATTACCATATCTGATTATTCCGATTTTGATACTTCTGGCAGGATCAGCTTTTGCGGACAGTCAGAAAAAAATTAAAACGGAGTATTATCAGATCGTTCAGTATTTTGATCAAGATAGGATTTCAGAGTACAGTCTTAATCTTAGTAACGGTACATTAGAATATAAGTTAGATAAAGAAGCTAACTTAAAAGAGTTTACTGTACCTAATGTAAATATGTTTATTGAGGATATCCACAATAAAGTTATTGCTCACAATAGAAAATATCCAAAAGATATTATTAAAGCAAAATATTCGACCGGAGCATTCGGAGCTGGACTACTTAGTATTCTACCAACGTTTTTGCTTTTAATTGGTGGGGGATTTCTTGTTTTCTTCATGATTAAGCGAATGAATCAAACAATGACAAATGAAACAAATCGTGCAATGGGTTTTGGGAAAGCAAGAGTTAAACAGGCAAAGGATGAAAAGAGAAAGACTACTTTTGCTGATGTTGCAGGCGCTGACGAAGAAAAAGCTGAGCTTAGTGAGATTGTTGATTTCTTGAAAGAACCATCAAAATTCGATTCACTTGGTGCACGTATTCCAAAGGGAGTGTTGCTTGTAGGCCCTCCCGGAACAGGTAAAACTTTGTTGGCAAGAGCTACTGCAGGTGAGGCTAGTGTTCCTTTTTTCTCAATATCAGGTTCTGATTTTGTTGAGATGTATGTTGGTGTCGGCGCGTCAAGAGTGCGCGACCTTTTTGACCAAGCAAAAAAGAATTCACCTTCAATTATCTTCATCGATGAAATTGATGCTGTTGGCAGACATAGAGGTGCCGGAATGGGCGGCGGTCATGATGAACGTGAGCAGACGTTAAACCAACTTCTAGTTGAGATGGACGGCTTTGGCGCTAATGAAGGCGTAATAATTATTGCGGCAACTAATAGACCTGACATTTTAGATCCGGCTCTTCTTCGTCCGGGAAGGTTTGACAGACAGGTAGCTGTCGGCTATCCGGATATAAAAGGACGAGAGGAAATACTTAAAGTTCATGCTAAAGGTAAACCGTTGGCTCCCGATGTTGAGTTGTCAATCATCGCTCGCTCAACAGTTGGGTTTACAGGTGCCGACCTTGAAAACTTACTAAATGAAGCTGCTTTGCTTGCTGCTCGAAGAGACAAAAAAGCGATAACTATGGAAGAAATTCAGGAATCAACAATTAAAGTGCTCGTCGGAAGTGAAAAAAAGTCTCATAAAATGAGTGATAGTGAGAAAAAATTAACCGCTTTTCATGAAGCTGGTCATGCAGTTGTTACCTTTTATCTCGATGGTCAAGATCCGGTGCATCAAGTCTCAATCATACCGCGAGGTTTGGCAGGAGGCTATACTCTTCATATGCCCACTGAAGATAAAAGCTACGCTTCAAAACATGATATGTTAAATGATCTGGTTGTTTTGCTCGGGGGAAGAGTTGCGGAAGCTATCGCTTTAGGGGACATTTCTACGGGAGCATCAAATGATATTGAAAGAGCAACAAAACTTGCAAGAGATATGGTAACAAAGTACGGTATGAGCGATCTACTTGGTCCGGTTTCATTTAGCTCCGGCAGTGACGAGGTATTTCTTGGCAGAGACTATAATCACATGCGTAACTATTCGGAATCTGTTGCTTCAACTATTGACAATGAAGTTAATGGCCTCATAAACAATGCATATGATCGCACTCAAGTTATCTTATCAGAGCACATAGATAAACTGAATAAAATAGCTGATTATTTACTTGCAGAGGAAAAGATTGAAGGTGTAAAATTCTTGGAATTAATGAACGAAGTTGAAGTTAACAATAGTAACAATAATTAAGATCTTTTATTTTAATAGGAATATCGTATCAATAATTAAAGAATAATCATTATTGAAATAATAAATATTTATGATAACCTCCGTTTGAATCATTCAGACGGAGGCTTAATCTTGAATTAATTATAATTATTTCTTCTTGAAATAGCAACAATATACTAAATTTGCCCCTGTTTCTTGACATAACACCTATATATGGTGTAAAATCAAAAAGATGTAATATTTACACATTTTAGGAGGTTCAGTCAAAATGGCAAATAAAACCGCCTACGGCAATGAAAGCATTACACAATTAAAAGGTGCCGACAGGGTACGGAAGCGCCCCGGAGTAATGTTTGGCTCAGACGGACTCGACGGGTGTCAGCATTCGATTTTCGAAATTATTTCCAACTCAATTGACGAAGCCCGCGAAGGCTTTGGGGATAGAATAATTTTGACTCGCTTTTTGGACAATTCAATTGAAATTCAAGATTCCGGCAGGGGAATACCAGTGGACTATAATGAGACGGAAAAAAAGTTCAATTGGGAACTTGCTTTTTGTGAACTTTATGCCGGCGGAAAATACAACACAAATGACGGGGGCAGTTACGAGTATTCATTAGGACTTAACGGCTTGGGTCTCTGTGCAACCCAATATGCTTCGGAATATATGGAAGCTGAAATTCACCGTGGAGGATTTGCATATTTATTAAAATTTAAACATGGTAATCCTGATGGTCAAATGATAAAGGAACCTTATCCGAGACGTGATACGGGTACACGTATCAGATGGAGACCGGATTTAAAGGTGTTTACCGATATCAATGTACCGCTTGAATACTATCAGGAAACTTTAAAACGTCAATCAATTGTCAATGCAGGAGTCAAGTTTGTTTTAAAGTTTCAAAACACCTCGGGTTTTGAAACATACGAATATCTTTATGAAAACGGCATTGCTGATTATATTAAGGAAGTTGCCGGATCAGAGCCATTAACCGAACCACAAATATGGCAGGCTGAGCGTGTCGGTCGTGACAGACAAGACCAGAAAGACTACAAGTTAAAGATAAATGTTGCGCTTGCTTTTTCCAACAATACTCAGCTGAAGGAGTATTATCACAATTCAAGTTGGCTGGAACACGGAGGTGCACCGGAAAAAGCTACAAGAAGTGCTTTTGTTTCGCAAATTGATGCATATTTAAAGCAAAGCAATAAATATGTGAAAAGTGATACGAAAATCAGTTTTCAAGATATTGAAGATTGCTTAATTTTAGTGATTTCCTCATTTTCGACACAAGCCTCGTATGAAAATCAAACAAAGAAATCTATAGCAAATAAGTTTATTCAGGATGCAACCACTGAATTCTTACGCCATCAACTTGAAGTTTATTTTATTGAGAACAGAGCAGATGCTGAAAAAATATGCGAACAAGTGCTAATTAATATGCGCAGCCGAATCAAAGCTGAGGTTACACGACAGAATCTAAAGAAAACATTTCAAAGTTCAAACGATTTAACAAATCGTGTTCAAAAGTTTGTTGACTGCCGCAATAGGGATGTTAATATCAGAGAATTGTTTATTGTTGAGGGCGACTCAGCATTGGGCGCGTGTAAACAGGCAAGAAACTCTGATTTTCAAGCAATTATTCCCCTAAGAGGAAAAATTTTAAATTGCCTGCAATCCGATTACGACAAAATATTTAAAAATGCAATAATAACTGATCTGATAAAAGTGTTGGGTTGCGGAGTTGAAGTTAAGTCAAAAGCTAATAAAGAGTTATCTTCTTTCAATCTTGACTCACTGCGTTGGAGTAAGGTAATCATTTGCACCGATGCGGATGTTGATGGATTTCACATTCGAGCGCTAGTTTTAACAATGATTTACCGTTTAATGCCAACACTGATTGAGGATGGTAAAGTATTTATTGCCGAATCCCCTCTATATGAAATCAATTCTAAGGGCGAAACGTGGTTTGCCTATACCGAAGACGAAAAAGGGAATGCCCTTGAAGACATAGGCAACGCAAAATACACAATACAACGTTCAAAAGGTTTAGGAGAAAACGAAGCTGAAATGCTATCGCTGACTACTATGAACCCTGCAACAAGAAGGCTTATTAAGATTGAGCCTGATTCAGCAGCAGCCACAGCAGAAAAGTTTGATCTGCTTTTGGGCGATAATCTTGCGGGCCGGAAGGAACATATTGCTACTAACGGTTATATGTATATTGACATCGCGGACGTGTCTTAGATAATAAATATTTCAACTCAATTATTACTTTTAGGAGAATGAAATGGCAGTTAAAAAGAACAAAAAAGATAATCTAAATCAAGGTGATCAATTAAACACTAATGCTCATATTATTGGCGCTGGTACGGTTGTAAATCAACTTATAACCGATACTCTTGAAACAAATTTTATGCCGTATGCTATGAGCAGCATAATGTCAAGAGCTATCCCGGAAATTGATGGCTTTAAGCCCTCACACAGAAAAATATTGTATACAATGTATAAAATGGGTTTGCTCGGCGGAATTCGTTCTAAGTCGGCAAACATTGTTGGCCGTACGATGCAGCTGAACCCTCATGGAGATGCTGCGATTTATGAAACCATGGTAAGGCTATCTAGAGGTTATGAGGTTTTATTGCACCCATATGTTGACTCAAAGGGAAACTTCGGCAAGTCATATTCAAGGGACATGATGTGGGCGGCATCAAGGTATACAGAGGCTAAGCTTGATGCTATTTCTAGCGAACTTTTTCGGGATATTGATAAGGATACTGTCGATTTTGTAGATAATTACGACAGTACCATGAAAGAACCTACATTACTCCCGGTTACATTTCCGTCTGTGCTTGTCAATTCTACCACAGGTATCGCTGTGGGTATGGCATGCTCAATTTGCTCTTTTAATCTAACAGAAGTATGCGAAACAACAATAGAACTTATTCGTAATCAGGAGCACAATGTTGCTGATACACTAAAAGCCCCCGATTTTATTGGCGGAGCAGAACTTCTCTATAACAGAGAAGCTATTGAAGAGATCTACAGAACCGGCAGAGGCGGTATAAGAATTCGTTCTAAGTATACTTATGACAAAACAAATAATTGCATAGACATTATTGAGATTCCACCTACAACAACTGCGGAAGCAATAATCGACAAAATTATTGAGAGAGTAAAAGCCGGGACAAATAAGGAAATAAGCGATATTCGTGACGAAACTGATAAAAGCGGTCTTAAAATTACAATTGACTTGAAAAGAGGCGTTGATGCTGAGAAACTGATGCAAAAATTGTTTAAAGTCACAGCACTTGAGGACACTTTTTCATGTAATTTCAATGTTTTGATAGCAGGAGCTCCACAGGTTTTAGGCGTCTCAGCATTACTGTTAGAATGGATAGCCTTCCGCACCGAATGTGTACGAAGAAGAGTTTTCTTTGATTTAGCTAAAGCGAAAGAAAAACTCCACTTGCTGCGCGGACTTGCAAAAATTCTTCTTGACATTGATAAAGCAATTACAATAGTCAGAAACACGTCTGAAGAGAGCGAGGTTGTTCCAAACCTTATGATTGGCTTCATGATTGATGAAGTACAAGCTGAGTTTGTTGCAGAAATTAAACTGCGCCACCTAAATCGTGAGTATATTCTTAAACGTACACAAGATATTGAAAGACTTGAAAAAGAAATTAACAATATGGAGAGTATCCTTTCAAGCAAAGGGAAAGTTAAGAGCATCATTATTGATGAACTTAATGAAGTTGTTAAAAAATATGGTAAGCCGAGACGTACCGATTTAATATTCACTGCCGATTTTGTGGAGGATGAGATTGTTGAAGAAATCCCGGATTATCCGGTTAATCTTTTCTTCACAAAAGAGGGATATTTTAAAAAAATCACTCCATTATCGCTTCGAATGAGCGGTGAGCAAAAGCTTAAAGATGGAGATAGTATAATTATCTCAATGGAATCGTCAAATAACAACGACTTATTGTTTTTCACAAATAAATTTCAAGTTTACAAGGCGAAAGCTAATGATTTTGATGATACAAAGACAAGCGTACTAGGAGAATATGTTCCATCAAAATTAGAAATGGATTCGGGAGAAATGGCAATATTTATGGCTGTTACATCTGATTATTCTGGTTATATGTTATTCTTTTTTGAAAATGGAAAGATTGCCAAAATTGAAATGACCGCTTATCAAACAAAGACAAATCGAAAAAAATTATTAAATGCTTATTCGGGGAAAATAGAACTCGCAGCAATCAAACACATTGTTGTTGACTGCGATCTTGTTGTTAAGTCTTCAGCCGGTCGCTTTTTACTCTTCAACACAGGCGCTATTTCACCTAAGTCGACTAAAGATACTTTAGGCGTATCCTTAATGACATTAAAAAAGGGTCAGCGAGTTATAAATGTCAGAAATTATGAAGAAGGAGAATTCGCTAAACCATATCGATTTAAAACCAAAAATTTGCCTGCTACCGGGGCACTTTTAAGTTCTGAGGATACAGGCGAACAACTTCAAATTTTGACTGAAGGAGAATAGACTATATTCTAAATAACTTAATATTTAGAATAATAATATGCTGACTTTGTTGACTTAAAAATCTGCTTGCTTTTTGTTTTCTTTTATGTTAAACTACTAAAGTAAAAATAACTTGGAGGTCTCTTTTATGACTGTTATGGAAATCACGCTTGGTATAATGCTTATCATTTCTTCTATTCTTATTGTGATTGTTGTGCTATTACAAGAAAGCAAGACTGCCGGTCTTTCCGGTGCGATTGCCGGAGGCGCCGAAACTTTTTTTGGGAAAAACAAAGGCCGTACTATTGAGCAAAAGTTAGTTAAAGCCACAAAGTATATCGCTATTTTCTTTTTTGTACTTTCTCTTTCAACTACTCTTCTTTTACTTTTCTTTTAATTTTATGAAAATATATAAAAAGCCTCGCTTCGGCGAGGCTTTTTATATAACAACAAAGCATTTTAGATAGTACAAATAAAAATCATTGCAGTTGAACATTTAATTATTTAAGTCTTTCAAAACGATTGACGATGAATTTCTGATGATGTATAATTATTTCAAATTTAAATGATTATCAAATAAATTAGGTAATAATAGGAGGTTGCTAATGGATAAGAAAAAAGCATTAATTGTATTCGGTGGATGGGATGGGCACGAACCGGAATTGGTTGCAAATCGATTTAAAGGAATATTGGAGAAAGAAGGACTTGAAGTAACAATGTCCCAAACACTTGAAGCTTATGCTGACTTAGATTTTCTTAAAAGTCTGCATTTAATTGTACCTATTTGGACCGGTGGTAATTTAAGCGGTGATTTGTGCGGCAATGTCAGCAAAGCGGTCGCTTCAGGTGTTGGTATGGCCGGCAACCACGGCGGAATGTGCGATTCATTTAGGGAAAATACCGAATGGCAGTTTATAACAGGCGGCAATTGGATTTCACATCCGGGCGGGATGATTGATTACAAGGTTAATCTTGTAAAAAATTCTTCAAGTTTTATAGTCGAAGGTATAGAAGATTTTGAGGTATTTAGCGAGCAGTATTATTTGCATGTTGATCCTGCCGTTGAAGTGCTTGCAACAACTCGTTTTCCTTTGGAGACTTATTATCACGCTTCAAACAAACCAATTGATATGCCGGTTATTTGGACAAAAAAATGGGGTCATGGCAGAGTGTTTTATAATTCGCTTGGTCACACGGACATTGTCTTTGAAGATGCTCCAGCTTCACAAGAATTGATGAGACGAGGAATGCTCTGGGCAATTGAAGGTAAGGTCATAGCAATTGAACGCGGTTTGGATACAGCAGTATTTGAGAGCAAGGCAAAAATGTATTAACTTTTGAATTTATAAAATATTATAATGGCTAAGGAGAATAAATATGGAAAAGGTAATTGTCGGCATCGTTGGTAACGGAAACATTAGCCCAATATATTTGAAAAATTTAACAACAGTATTTAATAACATTGTACAAGTTAAAGGTGTTTGTGATTTAATACCGGAGCGTTCCGCAGCAGCAGCAGAAAAATGGAGTATACCCTGTGTTTATGAAACCATGTATGATATGTTTAATGATAAGGAAATTGAGATTGTTCTCAACTTGACAACTCCAAAGCAACATTATGGTGTTGCGATTGAAGCGTTACGTCATGGAAAAAACACACACAGCGAAAAGCCGATGTCTGTTTCATTAAAAGATGCAAAAGAACTTTTTGATTTAGGCAAGGAAAAGGGATTGCTTGTCGGCGTTGCACCGGATACTTTTATGGGCGGCGGTATTCAAACTTGCCGAAAGCTTCTTGACGACGGTTATATTGGCAGACCAATTGGCGCCGCAGCCTATATGACCGGACATGGTCATGAAACTTGGCATCCGGATCCGGAATTTTATTATGAGCAGGGCGGTGGTCCTATGCTTGATATGGGGCCATATTATGTAACAGCGTTGGTTAATCTGCTAGGGCCTGTAAACAGACTTACCGGCACTTCTCACAGAATGTTTGAGACACGTACGATAACAAGCTCGGGCAAGTATGGAAAAGTTATTCCTGTTGAAGTAGACACACATATAAATGGGATTATGGAATTTGAAAACGGTGCTGTCGGTTCAATTATTATGTCGTTTGATACTTGGAAAAGTGACCATCCCAATATTGAAATATTTGGAACTGAGGGAACAATGCAGGTTCCGGATCCAAATGGTTTCGGTGGTCCGGTGCGTATTCAACGTAAAGACGGCGATTTTTATGAGCTGCCTCTCACTCATCCTTATAATGAAAATGAAAGAGGAGTAGCTGTTGCGGATATGGCAATGGCTTTAAGAACTGGCAGAAAGCACAGAGCGAGTAGCGAACTAGGATATCATGTACTTGATATCATGCTCGGGTTTGGTGTCAGTTCAGTAACCGGAACTCATTATAAGTTGCAGTCAACTTGTTCCCGCCCAGCTCCAATGCCCATGAATGTAATTAAGGGGCATCTTGATTAATCTGTAGTTTATTTTATTTTTAATTTACTTTTGCAAAAATTCTATATACCAATTTTTGGGCGCACATTTAAGTGCGCCCAAAAATAACATCAGTTGAATAAAAAATGATACTTAATGTTGAATTTTATGAAATTGAGTAACAATCGAGTAAGAAATTCAAATTTTACTAAACATTTCACTCGAAATGTGATATAATATTATGAATAAAAGGAGGATTTCTGTAAATGGATAAAAAAGCATTAAACATTAAAAAAACATTTTATAAAACAAAGAAAAACACACAAAATAAAAAAAACAAAAACGGAAAACAAATGTCTCGAAGGATGCTTTCTGTTGTTTTCACTTTATTAATGACTTTTCTTTTGACTTCTTTCATTGTTATTGGTTATGTAGCAAGTTATATAATTAGTTTTACAAACGGGAAGGTCGCTATTGATTTAAACTTATACAAAGCAGATCAAAGCCAGACATCCTTCATTTATGCATATGACAAAAATGGCAAGGAAGTAGAATATGCCCAACTTCATGGTGAAGAAAACAGAGTTCTGGTAAGTCTTGACAAAATGAATAAATATCTACCACAAGCTTTCATATGCCTTGAAGACAAGCGATTTGAAACTCATAAAGGAGTAGACTGGTACAGATTTTTAGGTGTAATTACAAAATACAATTTTGACCAAGGCGCTTCAACAATTACACAACAATTAATAAAAAATTTGACCGGTGAAAAAGATGTAACAGTTGTAAGAAAATTCAATGAAATTATTTTTGCTTTAAATTTGGAAAAACATTATTCCAAGGATATAATTCTTGAGACATATCTCAACACGCTGTATTTGGGCAACAGTTGTTATGGCGTTGAAACTGCTGCGGAAACTTATTTTGGAAAAAACGTAAGTGAACTTAATCTCGCAGAATGTGCTTCTATTGCCGCAATAACTCAAGCTCCTTTTACCTTCGATCCATTATACAATCCCGAGAACAACAAAAAAAGACAGGAATACTGCTTGAGTGAGATGTTATCGCAAGGTGCTATAAACCAAGAAGAGTATAATAGTGCAATAACGTATAAAATGATTTATACAAACAGTCCGGGATATGTCGCTAAAGTTACTGATGAAAAACCGGTTGAGGAAAAAAGTGAATTTCAAAGTTTTTATGTAGATTTTGTCATTGACAATGTTATAAAAGATCTTATGGCAAAATACGGTGATACTGTCCAACAGGCAACAAATAAAATTTATTATGGTGGCTTAAAGATATATGCAGCTGTAGATGTTGATGTACAGAAATCTTTGGAGGATGTTTATTATAATCGAATTGCATTCCCAAAGCAGGTAGACACAGCAACAAATCCTGCAATTCAGTCGGCAATGACGGTTATGGATTACAAAGGAAGAGTAGTTGGTATTATCGGCAAGGCCGGTCCGAAGGTTGGAAACCGTTGCCTAAATAGGGCAGCTGATTCACCAAGACAACCAGGTTCTTCAATAAAACCGCTAGCAACATATGGACCGGCAATTGAGTTGAATTATATAAATTGGTCAACGATGATAATTAATTATGGCTTTCCGTATCAAGGTATGAAGCTTTGGCCACAAAATGCTGATGGAACACCTGGCTCTGGAAAAGAAGTAACTGTACAATACGCACTTCAAAATTCACTGAATACTGTTGCTGCTAGAATTGTTGTTGATATTTTGACGCCTAAAACGTGTATGGACTATGTTCAGAATAAATTTCACATTTCTACAATTATCCCGGAAAAAGATGCTTTTGCTGCTCCAATGACTGTAGGCGCTTTGACGAAAGGTGTTACAACCCTTGATATGGCTGCTGCTTATGCTGCATTTGGTAATGGTGGAATATATTACAAACCTTTTTGTTACTCAAAAGTAACTGCAAAAGACGGCAAGGAGATATTACTAGAAACAAAGTCAGTCGGTGAGCAAATAATATCCCCTGAAACTGCGGATGTTATGTGCGAGCTTTTGCAGACTGTAAAAACTAAGGATTTTGGCGTCGGAGGAAATGTTAGGAAATTTCAAATATTTGCCAAAACCGGTTCGACAGATAGTTTTAAAGATAGGTGGACTATAGGCGGAACACCATATTATGTAGGAGCTGTCTGGTATGGTTATGATAAACCAAAGTATATCCCGGGCTCTTACCCGAATCCTGCCGGCAAAGTATTGATAGAGGTTTTTGATCGTATTCATAAAGGCCTTGTTGTTAAAAAATTTGAAAAGAGCGGTCTTACTGTTCAAAAAAAATATTGTTTAGTCTCGGGCCTAATTGCTAATGATTATTGCAAAACAACAGCAATGGGTTGGTATAAAATTTCAAATATACCGGAGACATGTACGACTTGTACCGGCTCAGTTGTTGATGTTATAGACGGTATCATCAATCAAATCAATCCAAATGAAACAACCACTTCTGATTCTTCAGCCATTGAAGATTTCTTCAATAATATTTTCAATTAGATTAAACTGAGATCAACGCTTTAATAATGAGGAGGTTATTAGAATTTGAGCAGAATTGTTGTTAAAAACGCAAGAATTATTGACACTAGCGGAGAAGTTGACCGCAATGGAGATATTTTAATTGAAAACGGAATAATTGCTGAAATTTCGGAATTCATTGCAACTCAAGCCGATTTAGTAATTGATGCAACAGGTCTAATTGCTTCTCCGGGACTTGTAGATATGCATGTGCATTTGCGCGATCCGGGTTATACACATAAAGATGATATAATTTCCATAGGTGAATGCGCCGCCGCAGGGGGCGTGACAACAGTTGCTGCCATGCCTAACACAAAACCGACTGCAGATAATCCTGAAACAATAAATTATGTAATTGAAAAATCAAAAGAGTCGAAAGTAAGGGTAGCTCCAATAGGAGCGATAACAAAAGGCTTAAAAGGTATTGACTTAACAGATTTTCAGAGTCTTAAGAATGCCGGAGCGGTTGCTTTTTCTGATGACGGCGAACCTGTATCAACCTCAAAACTTATGTTTGATGCAATGAAAAATGCTACATGGCTTGATTTGAATATTTTTGCCCATTGCGAGGATAAAAGCCTTGCAGAAGGTGGAATTATTAATGAAGGAATTGTTTCAGAAATGCTTGGTGTGAAGGGGATTCCATTTTCTTCTGAAAATGTCGGTGTTGCAAGAGAAATCGCGTTGGCAAAATCAGCCGACTCTCGTGTTCATATATGCCATGTCAGCACTTCGTCGGCAGTTGAGTTTATTAAATTTGCAAAGCACAACGGAATAAAAGTTACGGCTGAAACCTGCCCCCATTATTTTGCTTTAAATGAGGAGTTGTTAATTACTCAAGATGCAGATTATAGAATGAATCCTCCGCTTAGAGCTGAGCAAGACAGACGTTCGATTATTCGCGCAATAATTGATGGTACAATTGATGTTATTGCTACTGACCATGCTCCGCACACACAAGAAGAAAAGCAAATCTTTGCAGATGCTCCAAACGGGGTAATTGGGCTTGAAACCTCACTTGCCGTTGGAATTACATATCTTGTAAATAAAGGCTATATAAATATGTTTAAATTAATATATATGATGAGTACTGTTCCTGCTCAAATTCTTGGTATAAACGCAGGCAGCTTAAAAGTTGGCAAACCTGCGGACATTGTTATTTTTGATGCTCAGGAACGTTGGGTTGTTAACCAGGATAAATTGCATGGCAAATCAAAAAACACGCCTTTTAAAGGCTTGGAACTTTGTGGAAAAGTTAAATATACTATTTGCCGAGGCGAATTAGTTTACAAAGATTAAAAATTGAGGTGCAATCATGTCGTTTGACCGCTTAATCGAAAAAATTGTAAAAACCGGTAATCCAACCGTTACTGGGCTGGATCCAACTTTGGATTTTATCCCAAATTATATAAAAAACGAATGTTTTGATAAATTTGGCAATACATTAGAAGCTGCTTCTGCTGCAATATTTCAATTTAATAAGGGCTTGATTGATGCGTTGTATGATATTGTTCCGGCTGTCAAACCACAATGTGCCTACTATGAATTATTCGGTTGGCAAGGGGTAAAGGCTCTGAACGAAACTATCGCATATGCAAAGAAAATGGGGATGTTTGTAATCACTGACGGAAAGCGTAACGACATTGGGTCAACAATGCAAGCTTACGCATCAGCCCATTTAGGTGAAGTTTCTGTAAATGGCGAAACCATTAAGCCTTTTGAAGCGGATGCCTTAACGGTAAACGGATACTTAGGCAGTGACGGCATTGAACCGCTTTTGGGAATATGTAAAAAAAATGACAAAGGTATTTTTGTGTTATGCAAAACTTCAAACCCTTCTTCCGGAGAACTGCAAGACAAACTGGTTGATGGCGAAGCTATTTATAGTATTATGGGTAAGATGTGCGAAAGGTGGGGAGATGCATTACCCGGGGAATATGGTTATTCGGGTGTTGGTGCCGTTGTTGGTGCAACTTACCCACAGCAATTAAAAGAATTAAGAGCCCAAATGCCAAAAACATTTTTTCTGGTTCCCGGTTATGGCACACAGGGAGGAAAATCTCAAGATATTTCATTGGCTTTTGATGATAACGGGCTTGGAGCGATTGTAAACTCTTCGCGTGCAATTATGTGTGCTTATCAAAAATCCGGCAAAGATGAGCATGATTACGCGTTGGCTGCTCGTGCTGAAGCCGAAAGAATGAGAGATGAAATAACTTCGTTTCTTCCCAATTTCTCATTATCTTAGGGGGCTATATTTTGGAAACGGTCAAAAATAGAAAAGCATATCTTGTTTTAGCGGATGGAACTGTTTTTAAAGGTTTTTCAATGGGAACAGTTGGTGAAACTATCGGAGAAGTAGTATTCAACACCTGTACCGCATCATATCAAGAATTATTAAGCGATCCAACATATTATGGTCAAATAGTTGCACAAACCTATCCTCTTGTCGGCAACAGGGGGATAGAAAAAGATATTAACTCTTCCAACATTACTGCTAACGGATATGTTGCAAGGGAGTGGTGTGATACGCCTTCTGATATTCATGAAGGTGTAACACTTGATGAATATTTAAAATCCAGAAATATTGTTGGCATATGCGGCATTGATACCCGAAGGTTAACGAGAACTTTGCGTGATAAAGGCTATTTTAATGGCGCAATCACAAGTTCACTGGATGATTTCGATAATTTGATCAGAAGAATAAAATCTTATTCTATTCACGGGGCTGTTGAGGCTGTTACCATCAGAAAAGTTATTGAATACAGAAACGATGCTCATAAATATAATATTGTAATAATTGATTATGGATTTTCACGAACAATGTTAAAGTCTTTTATTAAACGAGGATGCAATTTAACCATTGTGCCTGCAAAAACATCTCCGGATGAGATTTTGAAATACAATCCGGATGGCTTGATTTTTTCTGACGGCCCGGGCGATCCGGATGACGAACCGATTCTTATTAGTAATATAAACAATCTTATTGCCGCAAGAATTCCATCACTTGGAATCGGTGTTGGTTATCAGATGCTTGCGCTTGCAACCGGTGGCAGGATTAACAAAATGCCAAAAGGACATCGAGGGTCAAACCAACCGGTAAGGATTTGTGGTACTGATAAAGTCATGATTACTTCTCAAAATCATGGGTATGATGTTGCAGATGGCAGCGTAAGTGAAAATGTTGCCGACGTATTCCTAAGAAATGTTAATGATAACTCGATTGAAGGTCTTGTTTATTCTTCTTTCCCAGGCATTTCAATTCAATTCACACCTTCTGATGATGGTAATTATTCAGATTCATCTTGGATATTTGATAGATTTATTGAACTGATAAAGGGGGGAGAGGAGAATGAATAAGAAAATAAAAAATGTTCTTATTATTGGCTCCGGACCCGTTGTTATTGGTCAAGCATCAGAATATGACTATTGCGGTGTGCAGGCATGCAAAGCACTTAAAGAAGAGAATATTAGAGTCATTGTGATTAATTCAAACCCCGCTTCAATGATAACTGATAAAGATATGGCTGACGCCATTTATATTGAGCCACTAAATGTTGATGTTGTAAAAAGAGTTATTGCAATTGAAAAACCCGACAGTATTCTACCAACTATGGGTGGTGACATAGGTTTTGAAATTGCTCTTGAATTGTATCAAAGTGGTTTTTTGGACAACAATAATATATTATTGTTGTCCGTTAATGTTGAACTTATCAGCACGATTAAAGATCGTTCCGGTCTTAAACAAATACTTGCTGAAATGAATGAACCTTCGGTAGATTCAGAAGTTTTTGGAAATGTAGAAGACTCAGTTAATTTTGCAGCTAAAATTGGATTGCCGATAATTATTCGACCTGCATTTGAACTTGGCGAAGAACATGATGAAATTTGTTATTCAATTGAAGAAGTTAAGGTGAAGGCAGAAAAGGCACTTCTCAACTCAATGCTTCATCAAATTTTAATTGAAAAGTGTATTTCCGGGTGGAAAGAGATAGAGTATGAAGTAATACGAGATATTGCCGGTAACTGTATTTGTATTTCCAGTATGGAAAATCTAGATCCTGTAGGCATCCATACAGGGGACAGCATTATAGTTACACCTGCGCAAACACTTACTGATGCTGAAAGCTTGCAGCTCAGAGCTTCAGCTCTTAATGTTATTTCTCATTTATCTATCCAAGGCAGTTGTGGAATTCAATTTGCACTTGAACCTCAAAGTGGTGAATATGCTGTTATTTCTGTCAATCCAAGATTAAGCCGATCCTCTGCTTTGGTCTCAAAAGCAACAGGGTATCCTATCGCCAGTGTAGCAGCCAAGGTTGCTGTAGGATATAAATTATTCGAAATAATCAACGATATTACCGGATGCACTACAGCTTGTAATGAACCGGCTATTGATTATTGCGCAATTAAGTTCCCAAAATGGTCATTTGAAAAATTTGATCATGCAACCAGAAAACTTGGTGCATCAATGCAAGCAACCGGTGAAACAATTTCATTTGGCACAAGTTTTGAACTTGCATTTATGAAAGCTATCAGATCAATTAATATAGGTATTAGCACGCCAAGTTTACCAAAACTAATATCAAAAAGCGATGCCGAAATTATTGAAACAATAATCAATTCTGATGATGAACGCATTTTTGCGGTTTATGAGGCAATTAAGCGTAACATTTCTTTCAACGAAATTTTTGAATTGACTAAAATAGACAGATGGTTTCTTGCTAAACTCAGAAAAATCGCAGAGATGGAACTGAAACTTTACAATCAAAATGATGAAGATACCTATCATATAGCTAAGAGAATGGGGTTTCTTGATGAGACAATCAAGGTTCTCTCCGGCAGCAAAATAACAACAAGAATTACACCAAGTTACAAAATGATTGATACCTGCGCAGCTGAGTTTGATGCTGTTAGGCCGTATTTTTATTCAGCTTTTGATGACGAAAATGAAACTCATATGTTTTCCGATTTATCCACAAGAGGCAAGAAAAAAGTACTTGTTATAGGTTCAGGTCCAGCTACAATAGGACATGGCGGCGAACTTGATTATTGCAATGTTCATTGTTTGCATGCTTTGAATTCCTTAGGATACTCAACTATATTGGCAAACAATAACCTTGATGCGGTATCAACTGACTATAGACTTTCTGATAGGTTATATATTGACCCTATTTGTGTTGAAGATATTTTGAATTTAATTGAAACTGAACAACCGTGGGGAGTAATAACTCAATTTTCCGGCGAAAAAGTCTGTGAGTTAACTGCCGCGTTAAATAAAACACCTATAAAACTGCTTGGTGTAAACAACGAGCTTATTGAAGCTTTAGTAAACAAGGAGCTTCTTCGCAATAAGCTGGAAAGTATTAAGATACCTTTTGTTTCAGATCTGATTTTCAATTCGATCGGTATTGAAGTTGATGTTATTTGCGATGGAAGCGATTGTTTGATTCCGGGAATTTCTGAACATGTTGAGCGCTCCGGCATTAACTCAGGTGACTCTATATCCGTTTGCCCACCTATCAACATTAGTGATAGGATTAAGAAAATAATTATTGAAATTTCTTGTAATATTGCGAAGATATTTGAACTAAATGGTATTTTTAATATTCAAATGTCGCTTTACGATAACAAGGTTTATGTTTCAAATATATCTACATCCTCATTTCACAACATCCCATTTATTAGTAAATCTACTGGTTTACCAATAATTGAAATTGCTGTTAGTTGCATGTTGGGTGAAAAGTTGAATGTAATGGGTTATGGTACAGGTCTTTACCCAAACAAAGATCTATTTGCTGTGAGAGTGCCTGTTTTTAGTTTTGATAAAATCAAAGGTACTGATACTCAACTTGGGCATGAAATGAAATCAACAGGCGAAGTATTAGGTATTGCTAAGAGTTTTGAGGATGCGCTTTTAAAAGGACTTATTGCTTCAGGGATGAGAATTAAACGCTCCGGAGGAGTGCTTATAACGGTAAGAAATTCAGATAAGCAAGATGCAATTGTTGTTGCGGATAAGTTTTCTCAACTCGATTTCAACCTTTATGCTACTGCCGGAACAGCAAAAACTCTCAATTCAAACTTTGTTGCATCAAGCTCTGTACGCAAATTGCATGAAGGCTCTCCGCATGTTTTGGATTTGATTAATGGCAATAAAATTGTTTATGTTATATCAACTTCAGAAAAATCAAACGATTCAAGCGGAGATGATATTCGAATTCGCAGAAGAGCTATTGAGCGGCAAATTCCTACATTCACAACGCTTGATACTGCAAATGCTCTAACTCGATGCCTTGCAAAAAAGCGTTCACTGGAAGACATTGAAATTTTAAATATATCAAAGATCTAGGGAGGTTTTTATGGCATATATTCAAGGATGTTTTCATTTAGTAAATGTAAGAAAGTTTAATGATTCCTGTTATGATTATCTAATATTCTGTCCTGAAATTGTTGCATTAGCAAAAGCAGGGCAATTTCTTCATATTCGTTGCGGAGAAAAAATACTAAGGCGTCCAATTTCAATTTGTGAGATTAATAAAGAAGACGAAACAATTAGAATTGTTTTTGATATTAGAGGCGAAGGTACCTATTGGCTTGCTCAAAAAGAAGTTGGCGATAAGTTGGACATACTTGGTCCTTTGGGGAACGGCTTTGACTTAAGTGACACAAATAAAAGAGCTCTTTTTGTTGGAGGCGGAATAGGCGTACCTCCGCTATTAGAAACAGCAAAGAGTTTTAAAGGCACCGCAGATGCAATACTTGGGTTTAAATGTTCAGATTGTGCGGTTTTAATTGAAGACTTTCAAAAAGAATGTGCTGATATTAACATAACAAGCGACGATGGAAGCATGGGAGAAAAAGGGTTTGTAACCAATGTCTTTAGTAAAAAAATAAAAACAAAAACATATGATATTGTTTATGCCTGCGGTCCTACGCCCATGCTTAGGGCAGTTAGTGAAATTGCCACAGCAAACGGAATTACGTGCTTTGTTTCACTTGAAGAACGCATGGGATGCGGTGTGGGTGCATGCCTTGTATGCGCTTGCAAAACTAAGTCAAACAGCGGGATAAATTACAAGCATGTTTGTAAGGATGGCCCTGTATTCAATGCAAAGGAGGTTGTTTGGTGATGGCTGATTTAAGCATAAATATTGCCGGCGTAGCTTTCAAAAATCCAATTATCACAGCCTCGGGAGCCTATGGCTTTGGCTTGGAATACAGTGAGCTTTTTCCGCTTAAGCTTTTAGGCGGGATTTCTTGTAAAGGTACAACTTTAAATGAGCGTATTGGCAATCCGCCGCCAAGAATTGCTGAGACACCATCCGGTATCCTTAACAGCGTTGGCCTTCAAAATCCTGGTATTGATTATTTTATTAATAATATTCTCCCTTGTCTTGCAAAACAAAATACCGTCATTATTGCAAATATTGCCGGCAGCACATCAGAAGAGTATTGTGAAGTAGCGGCAAGATTAAATGATACATCTGTTGATATGATAGAACTCAACATTTCCTGTCCAAACGTAAAAACCGGTGGAATTTCTTTCGGAACAAGCTGTTCAAGTGTTGAAAGTATCACTAAGCTTGTTCGGAAAGTTTGTAAAAAACCGCTTATTGTTAAGCTAACTCCAAATGTAACTGATATCGGTGAAATTGCGGCATCCGCAGAAGCAGCCGGCGCAGATGCGATTTCTCTAATAAATACAATTACAGGTATGAAAATTGATATAAATACCCGCAGACCTTTATTAAAAAATAATACGGGCGGACTCTCCGGCCCTGCAGTATTTCCTGTTGCAGTCAGAATGGTTTGGCAGGCTGCAAATAGAGTTAATATTCCTATTATAGGCATGGGTGGTATTGCTTGCTGGCAGGATGCTGTTGAAATCATGCTTGCAGGTGCTTCTGCTGTTCAAATCGGAACTGCTAACTTTACAGATGCTTATACACCGCTGAAAGTTGTTGAGGGGTTAGATAGATATTTGGAAGACAACGGTTTGATTTCAGTTTCCGATATAATAGGGAAGGTCAGCATATGGGAATGATTATTATGGCTGTGGACTATGGAGACGCTCGCACGGGAATAGCGATATGCGATCATCTTGAAATGCTGGCTTCTCCGGTATGTGTTATCGCAGAAATAAATGCAAAAAAGTTAATTGAAAAAATATTTATTCTTGCGGTAGAAAAAAAAGTCGAGCTTTTTGTCGTTGGTTATCCCAAAAATATGGATGCCAGCGAGGGGAGCCGAGCCAAGAAAAGTGCCGGATTTGCAAAGTTGCTTGAAGATACCACAGGCATTAAAGTGATACTTTGGGATGAAAGACTTACTACAGTCTCAGCGCACAATGCGCTCAATGCAACCAACACAAGGGGCAAGAAACGCAAGGCGATTATCGATTCAGTCGCAGCAACCATGATTTTACAGGATTATTTGAGCTTTAGGAGAATGAGCAATGCTTAAGGGGTATACAGGAAATAAATTAATTTCAATTAAAGACATTTATCTTTCAATAATATTTTCTTTACTTTTATTTCTTTGCATGATTCCTTCTTTTTCAAATATTGGCAAATTGTTAATTCAAATTATTTCAACAATTGTTTTATCTTCTGCTGTGTCATTAATATCCTTTAGATTTAACAATGGATTAAAAGTTATGGCTTTGGCATTAAATATATTTCTTCTTATTCTACTTCTTTCAGCTTTGAGTTGGCAGATAGTTGTACAAATTAAGAATTATATTGACGGAGTTACATATCACGGCTGGATCCATATGTTTTATTACGATAAATTAATGACTATTGGTCTTGTCTATTTTTCCGTTAATGTTGTATATGCAATACTAAGATTAAATAAAATATATCGATTAAACGATTCGTTTTTAAAAGACTTCATTAACTTTTTCAATGTTTCCGGCAGGGGATTCATATTGTACTACTTGTTTTTTATATTATATAGCTTTGTAATAATCCGAGGATTTGGTTCTAACACATCCCCTCCAAACTTTATCCCGTTTATTACGATAATAAATTATATAAAATCTCAAAATTATGAAATGTTTATGTACTTTTTGGGGAATCTTTTTCTTTTTACACCATTAGGGTTTTATACTATTGTAATAAAACCAAAATATCATTTATTATTTATGTTGTTATTACCGATAACAATTAGCTCTGCTATTGAATTATCGCAACTTATTTTTAAAAACGGGAACTGCGATATTGATGACGTGATTCTGAATTCAATTGGTTTCTATTTAGGGGTTTTAATAAAGCTTGCAACTGATAAAATAATTAGCAAAAAAACCGGTGGGTCGGAAAAAACTATATTTGTTTGGAAACCTTATTCGATTTTTAATTACAAAATAAAGTAACAAATTAAAGAATAATATATAAACAATATTAAACGCGCAAAAAACGATTTGATTTATATCTTACAACGGGGAGAAACGGTGAATTATGCCATCAAAAAACAGATCTGTGTTTATTTGCAGCCAATGCGGGTATGAAAGTATAAAATGGTATGGTTGCTGCCCAAGTTGCGGTGAATGGAACTGCATGAATGAAGAGATAAAACAAGCTCAATCTCCCTTGACCAAATCGACTTTGGGAGGGAAGTTGCCAAATGTACTAAAGATTAGTGAAATCACCTCAGACGAAAATATGCGTCACAAAACAGGTATGTCAGAATTGGATAGGGTATTAGGTGGTGGAATAGTTAAAGGGTCACTTGTGCTTTTGAGCGGTGATCCGGGAATAGGCAAATCAACAATACTTCTTCAAATATGTGAATTCCTTGGGAAAGATTTAAAAATATTATATGTATCAGGCGAAGAATCAGCTAATCAACTCAAATTAAGAGCGGACAGATTAGGTGTAAAAACAAATAATTTATCCTTTATGTGTGAGACCGATGCTCAGATAATTGAAGGATATATTCGCACTAGTAAAATAGATTTAGTTATAGTCGATTCCATTCAAACAATGACTATTTCGGAATTAACATCATCGTCCGGAAGTGTTACTCAAGTTAGAGAATCCACTAACTTGTTCATGAGAACTGCCAAAAGTTTGAATATATCAATAATTATTGTAGGCCATGTAAATAAAGATGGAAATATTGCCGGTCCTAAAGTTCTTGAGCATATTGTTGATGCTGTTTTATATTTTGAGGGCGAAAGACATTTATCTTATAGAATTCTTAGGGCTGTAAAAAACAGATACGGTTCAACCAATGAAATAGGCGTTTTCGAGATGCTGGACAGGGGACTGGTCGAAGTCGAAAACCCATCGTTGATGCTAATTTCAGGAAGACCTAAAAACACCTCAGGCACTTGCGTAGCTTGTGTGATGGAAGGCTCTCGGCCAATTCTTGCTGAAGTGCAAGGACTGGTTACACCGACTGGTTTTGGTACACCTCGCAGAATGGCTACCGGGTTTGATTATAATCGCATGTCAATGCTGCTCGCTGTGTTGGAAAAGAGGGCAGGTTACTTTTTTGGCAATATGGATGCTTACATAAATATTGTCGGTGGTTTAAAATTGGATGAACCGGCTACAGATTTAGCTGTTGCACTAGCGTTGATTTCCAGCCTTAAGGATTCGCCTGTTCGTGATGATGTTCTTGCGTTTGGCGAAATCGGTCTTGCGGGTGAAATACGTGCAGTGAGCAACTGTGAACAGCGAATCAAAGAAGCGGCAAGGCTGGGGTTTAAGCGATGCATTATACCCAACCATAATTTAAAATCTACTACAGCATCGACTAAACATTTGATTGAAGTAGTAGGCGCCAGAGGTATAAGGGATGCATTTGATGAAGCAATTTTCTAATGATAACAATAGAAATATCATTCCCATTACGCTTCCTAATCTTCCTACAGCCAAAGTAACTTGTGTTATTACAGCAGGAGATGTTATTGGCTTAAATGAATCACTTAACAAGCTTTCAATCAAAGTAATTAATACACAAAAAAGTCTACTGCTTGAAAACAGTTTAGCTAATCATGCGGATATGCTTATTCATCATATAGGGAATAATGAAACATTTCTTTCTGACGAACAAACGTTCTTGTTGGGTGTATTAGAAGAATTAGAATTTAATATAAGACATATTTCTAAAGCGGTAAATTCACCTTATCCTTCCGATGTATATCTTAATGCTGCAAGATTAGGAAAATATTTAATTTGTAATGTTAAAACAATAGCACCTGAAATATTGTTTGCGGCTAAAGCAATAGACTTAGAAATAATTTCAGTAAAACAAGGGTATACAAAATGTTCTGTATGTATTATAAAAAAAAATACAATAATAACAGAGGATATTGGTATTGGAAAGGCTTGCACAGATAAGGGGATAGAGGTATTAATAATTAGCAAGGGTTCAATAAAACTGACAGATCATGATTATGGTTTTATCGGTGGTTGTACAGGTTTGATAGATAAAAATAAACTTGCATTTTACGGTGATTTAAAAAAGCATAAGGATTGCAGAGAAATTGAGATGTTTTTAGCAAAGCATAACATTGAACCGGTTTCATTGATTGAAGATGATCTTCAGGATATTGGCGGAATAATACCTATATTACAAGAAAATTAATGAAGTAATTATAGGGGACAATAATATACCCTGTCTAAAAATAAGTATGTCAACTTCGCAAAAGAAATGTTTTACGAAGTTGAGGGGGATTAGAAAACAGTAAAGTAGGGATAATATCTTGAAACGTGAAGATTTCGACAAACTTCCGCCTTTGGTGCTGGAATATATCAGATATCTTGATGTGGTTAAAAACAAGTCACCTTTAACTGTTGTTGAGTATGCATCCGACATCAGAACATTTTTTAGATTTTTATTAAAGTCCCGCGGGCTAGTCTCTGCCGATGTACCATTTGAAGATGTTGACATTTCAACCATTGATATTAATGTCATGAAAACTGTTAATTTAATGGATGCTTATGCTTTTCTTTCATACTGCAGATCCGACAGAGATAATGAAGCTGCAACCCGTGCCCGCAAAGCTGTTGCAATAAAACGTTTTTTTCGTTATATTTCGGTTCAAATAAAATTGCTTGACGAGAATCCATTGCAGGAACTTGATTCGCCTAAATTAAAAAAATCTCTTCCGAAATACCTTACACTTGAACAAAGTCTTGATCTGCTAGGTTGTATAGATGGAAAGAATAAGGAAAGAGACTATTGTATCATTACACTATTTCTAAATTGCGGGTTAAGGCTAGCTGAGCTTGTCAGCCTAAATTACAACTTTATTAGAACCGATAACACTTTGAAAGTAACCGGAAAAGGCAATAAAGAAAGAATTATATATTTAAATGAAGCATGTGTTAAGGCAATAAATCGTATTTAGCTGTTCGCCCTGTAGATGGAGTAAAAGATAAAAATGCTCTTTTTATCAGCCGAAATATGCGCCGGATTAATCCAAGAACTGTAGAAAATATTGTTAACGGATTTCTGGAAAAATCAGGCCTTGGCGGACAAGGTTACTCAGTGCATAAATTGCGTCATACGGCTGCAACATTAATGTATCAATATGGTGATGTGGATATACTTTTAATTAAAGAGATATTAGGTCACGAAAATCTTTCAACAACCGAGATTTATACACATATAGTTGATTCTCAGCTTCGAGGCGCTGTTGATGCAAATCCGTTAAGTAAAGTTACGCAAAACACTAATACTCCTAATAGTAATATTAATGAAGAAGAGACTTGAAATTAAATTAATCTGAATTTTTATTGCAATCCCCTTTCTTGTTTATAATATTAAAAGACCAATAATATACATAGAGTATATTGTTGGTCTTTTAAATGAAATGATTGTTTTAGTTAAAATTAAGAAAAAGGTGGTGCAGTAATTACGATATTTGAGGCAATTGGAGTGAAACCGGTAAAGAAAACACAATAAGATGATTGCGGCATTGGGTCGCTTCCGCGCATATTGGGAGCGTATTCATGAAGATTAAATCCACCGTCAATAAGCAGCTTTTCACCATATCGTTCGTATGAAAAACTTTCGCCAATTATAGAATAGCCTCCGGATATTCCGGGTTGTGTTGTGTGTTTTGTATAAAGCATTCCGCCTTCATCAAAAATAAACTCAAGCTTAATCGGAATATCCGGTGTGCCTTCAGATGTGATATGAAGGTTAACACCTGACTTAACCGGCATTACATCAATTTGATATATAAGCTTTTGCATATTTGCTTTTTCACGGGCAGTATGATTGATTTTATGCCAATCTTTTTCGTGAAGATTTTCAATAGGGCGAATATATCCCCATTCAACTTGATACAAACAACGGTATCCGCCGTCTATCTTTTTTATTGTTTGAGTCTGCATTTTACCTCTGGCGAAAAAGCTTCCGGTGAGTTTAATATAAGCCTTTAAATGCCCGTTTTGCACCTTTAAAAAGGTGGTGTTTTCTCTTGTGAGTGTTAAAGTAAAATCATCATACCTGTATCTAACAATGCCCGCCGATTCGAATGATTTTTCGTAACGCTTTGCAGGTGTTTTAACTATAATCGGCAAAGGTTCATATAGTGAAGGATCAAGTAATAAACGTGTTAGAATGTTATTGTGATTGAGTGAGTTATTTATGAGCACTGGTGGGCCGGCTCGAAGCTCAATATCATTCATCTGCTTTAGCAATTCTCTTGAGAAATAGAGCGCGTTTTCATTTCCGTTATGTCTGAAAAGAAGAAGCGCTGACAAAAAGTGACGAACCATAAACATATCTTTTCCATAGTCTTGACGAGTGCTCGCTAAAGTTAGCGCAGTAAAATCCGGTTCAATAAAGAATAAATTTTTTGATATATTATTTTCGACATAGACGAATAAGTCAGGAAGGTTCAGCTCTTGAGCTATTATAATAAGTGATTCGTTACAAATAGCGTCATAAACGCCAATGGAACGCTCGGTATAGTCACCTTCATCGTTTTGATCAATGTCTTCTGAAAGAAAAACACTTGCCATGTCAGAATAAATTTGATTGTTCAATATATTGGAGCAAAGCGAAAGAGCGGAAGCCAAAACCCAACGGTGGTTTGGCGTGTGAAAGCCTCCGTTCAACATTGCGTCTGCTGATGTTTGAATAAACTTAAAAGTTAGATCCTTTGCTTTAATCTCGTTTGAAGTTTTTGCTTCCCGTTCTAGCAATCGATAAGTATATGCCAGCGTCTGCACAGCAAATCCATTGCATGTAGAGTCGTGAAAGTTGGTCTCCATCAAGTCCAGAGTTCCATCCTCGTTACAACTTGAAAGTAAAAATATAAGTAATTTTGTTGCGCATTTGAGTAACTTTTCGCTGTGATAATATTTTGATTCAGGGCAAAAATATACTGCTATTAAGGTTGCTGCAGCGTAATTTGAAGCGCTTGGCTCAGCAAACCCTTTTCCGGGTGACATTTGTCCGTTATAATCCTTATGTGAAGTGTTATCCTGCTGCATTGATAAAAGAAATGGAACAGAAGCATCGGTTAAACGAAGGATTGTTTCGAATATACTCAAATTATGTACACTCCAATTATACTTATAGTATTATTTATTTGACTTATTCATTGTTTTCGATGTGCTTTTATTCAGACAAGGATGCTTTAATCATTATTGCACATTCAAGCCGTTTCTTTTCAATAGCACATGAAAGGCCATGAGGACTCAGAATATTTCCTGCATATAAATAGTTATTAGCGTTGCATCCGCCGCTGCAATAAAATTTAGCCCAACAATTTTTGCAGTCTACTTTTGCATAAACATTTGCTTTTGAAAAGCTTTCTTTCATATCTTTGCTAATGGTAAAATCTAAAACGCTGCCCATTTTAAACTCATCTATTCCAACAAACTGATGGCATGGATAAATATCTCCTTCGGGCGTAACAGCAACATATTCATTGCCGCAGCTGCATCCTCTTAAACGTTTTATTGCGCATGGTCCCTGATCCAAATCTAACATAAAGTGAAAAAAGTTGAAGCCCTCTCCCCTCTTTTTACGTTCCAATATTTCTTTTGAAAGAATATCATACTCATCAAATATTCTCGGCAAGTCTTCCAAAGATAACGCATAAGGTTGTTTACCATTGGTTACAACAGGTTCGATAGAAATTTGGTCAAATCCTAACTCTAAAAGATGCAATACATCCTTTGTAAAATCAAGATTATAATGAGTATAGGTACCTCTGACATAGTATTCCTTATCTTTTCTATCAGCCACAAGTTTCATGTATTTTGGTAATATATCATTATACGAGCCTTTCCCGTCTGCTCTGTAACGAAGAGCGTCGTTAATTTCCGGTCTGCCGTCAATTGAAAGTACAACATTAGACATTTCACCGTTTATAAACTCAATTTTATCGTCGGAAAGCAAAATTCCGTTTGTTGTAATTGTAAAGCGGAATAGTTTATTGTTTTCTTTCTCAATACTTCGGGCATATTTTACGATTTGCTTTACAACATCAAAATTCATAAGCGGCTCACCGCCAAAAAAATCAAGTTCCAAATTTTTTCGGCCGGCAGAATGTTCAATCATAAAATCAATTGCTGCTTTTCCGACTTCAAATGGCATTAGTTTTCTGCCATGACCAAAATCACCTTGCGCAGCAAAACAATAGCCGCAGCGAAGGTTGCAATCATGCGCTATGTTTAAACACATAGATTTTATTGGTGCAGCACCAAGTTTTGGTGCGAAGCTTTCATAGGTATCAGGTGAAAACAGCTGACCGTTATTATATAGCTCATAAAGCTCGTTGTAAGCCTCATAGATATCTTCCTGTGAATAACTTGCAATCAAGGCCTTAAACGCTTTCTCCGGGCAATCTGAAGACATAGGCAAGCAAATAAAATCAACTAGCTCATATGCGCAGGCATCGACAACATGCACAGCACCGCTGTTAACATCAAGAATTATATAGAAATTATTAAGAAAATATTTATGTATCATTAACTTGCTCCGATTTAAAAAAATAAAGGGCGGGACATTCGCCCCGCCCTATGCATATTAGCTTTATTTCTCGCACTTTTGATTGGCAACTGTGCAAGAAGTTTTGCATGCGGACTGGCAGGATGCCTGACACTCTCCACAGCCACCCTTAGCAGCACTTTGCTTTAAGTTCGCCTTATTGATTGTTTTAATATGTTTCATAATATTACCTCCAAATTAAATTACAATAAAATTATAGCACAAAAACACTTCAGTTTCAACCTCTATTTTGTTCCGAAAATCCTGTCTCCGGCATCTCCGAGCCCGGGAACGATATATCCATGGTCATTTAGTTTTTCGTCAAGTGCTGCACAAAAAATATCAACATCCGGATGTGCTTTACACAATGCTTCAAGCCCTTCAGGCGCAGCAATGATGCCCATAAATTTTATTGATTTCGGAGATCTTTTTTTTATCTGCGCAATTGCATCAATAGCAGATCCACCGGTAGCAAGCATTGGGTCAAGCACAATAACTTCACGCTCATTTATATCCGCAGGTAATTTGCAGTAGTATTCGATAGGCAATAAAGTATCCGGATCGCGATATAAACCGATATGACCGACTCTGGCGGAAGGAACGAGGGCAAGTACACCGTCAACCATACCTAGTCCCGCTCTGAGTATGGGAACGAAAGCAAGTTTCTTGCCGGAAATAACTTTAGCTTTTGCAACGGCAACCGGAGTTTCAATTTCAACTTCTTTTAAAGGCAAATCCCGTGTTGCCTCGTAACACATCAGCATTGCGATTTCGCCTACAAGCGCTCGAAATTCTTTTGAACCGGTGTTTTTATCCCTTAAAAGCGTAAGCTTATGTTGGATAAGCGGATGATTTGTAATTGTAACATTTCCCATTTTGTAACCTCCCAAATATATAATAATTTAAAAAATAAATGCTTAAGATTATCTTATTTCAATCTCTGCTATTTGATCTATTCTCCTTTGGTGCCTTTCATCCCCGCAAAACTCAGTTTCAAGGAATACATCAACAAGTTCAAAAGCGACACCTATTCCAATAACACGTCCGCCAAGGCATAAAACATTTGCATTATTATGAAGTCTGGTAAGCTTAGCGGAAAAATAATCTGAACAGCAGGCGGCACGAACGCCCTTAACCTTGTTTGCTGCAATAGAAATACCGACACCTGTTCCGCAAAATAAAAGGCCTTTATCCGATTCGCATTTTGTAACGGAGTCGCCAACTTTTACAGCAATTACTGTATAATCAACCGGTTCAGCATTGTTTGTGCCTAAGTCAACATATTTATAACCGCGCTGTTCTAAATGCTTCTTTACAGCTTCCTTTAACTCATATCCTGCATGGTCTGAGCCTAAAAATATCATTCTATTTTTCCTCGTTTCTTTTTCTTAATTCTCTTTCTGCTTGAGGAGCACGCAAATAAACCGAAGTTAAATCATTAGCTGAAGTTTTTGGTATTTCGCCATCATGAATCATGGAAAACATAGCAACACTTGATGCTCGTTGGAAACGCAAATTTTCAGAAGCCAAGAAAATTTTGTTCATCTTTGTTCTTAGGATAATATAGCACATTTCTGAACCATCGCCAACAAGAACTATTGGTAAATCATATTCTAAGGCGCTAAGTTGCACCTCAAGGTCAGATATCATCATTGCATTATCTTCAGTGATTCTCTTTACAGTACCATCAAGGCATTCAAATAAAGCGGTGTATACTTGACCGCATCTGGCATCCATAACGCAACAGGCAATACAGTTTTGTCCTGCAAGGTTATATGACAATGCAGCTAAGGTTGAAACACCAACACAGGGTTTATTCAATGAATGAGCCAACCCCTTAACGGCAGAAACTCCTATTCGAATACCTGTATATGAACCGGGTCCATTAGCAACAGCAAACGAATCAATTGAAGAAAGATCAATTTTAGCACAATCTAAAGCAGCTTTTATTATTGGCATAAGAGTCTGGCTGTGTGTTAGCCCTGTATTTGTATAAAATTCGCTTAAAAGCCTGCTATCGTCTATAATTGCAACACTTACTGTTCTAGCGGAACTTTCAACCGCAAGTATTCTCAATGTTTTTATCCTCCATTATAACTATCTTTCTCTCGTTCAATGTATTCCCAAGGGAGATTATCACTTTTATTGAGTTTTCAGGCAAAGCCGATTCAATATTCTCACTCCACTCAACAACCACAACTCCTGCGGAGTATAAATAATCAAAAAATCCAGTTGAATATAAATCATCCCATGAATTAATTCGATACATGTCAAAATGGTAAAGTGCAAGTTCTCCTTGGTATTCATGAACTAATGCAAAGGTTGGACTGCTGACACATGAACTAAGCCCCATGCCGGTTGCTAATCCTCTGACAAAGGCTGTTTTTCCAGCACCCATTTCACCAAAAATGGCAACAACATCACCTTTAATAAGTGTTTTACCAAGACTTGCACCTACTTGTTCGGTTTCTTCTGCACTTTTCGTAATATACGCTGCCATTGCTCACCATCTTCCCAATAATATGGCTACATTATAGCATATAAATTTTGATTGTAAAAGCGTTTTCGCTTGAATTTAGTCATAAATTGGCATATACTATGTAAATATAAAACTTAGGAGGGTTAGATTTGAATAACCTTGGCAAAGGTCTTAAAATATTTATAAAAGAAACAGACAAGATATTGCTTTTTCTGTGTCTGCTTACATCTTCCTTTGGTGTAATAATGGTTCACAGTGCCACAATTAATAGCCTTACCGAAGGCAAACCAATATCTCGTTACACTTTGATTATGATAATTGCAATAACATTAGGATTAACACTTTGTTTTATTATTTCGCTTATTGATTATGAAATTATCCTTCGTATGTGGCCGGTTATTGCTATTGCTTGCTTATTGCTTATGTTTGCTTTGTTTAAATGGGGAGAAGGGCCTAATGGACGCTCTGATGCGAAGTCATGGTTACCTTTACCTTTTGCCGGGGGTAATTTTCAGCCTTCTGAGCTATTGAAAATTGGCTTTGTTTTGACATTTACTATACATCTTGATGCGGTGAGAGGAAAAATAAATGAATTAAGAAGTATAATATTTCTTGGCATACATGGATTGATTCCAATAGGTTTGGTAGTTCTTACCGGTGATCTTGGTTCTGCATTAGTATTTGTTGCTATTTTTCTGGGGATGTTATTTATTTCCGGCATATATTTAAGGTATTTCATTGGAGGATTTGCTGTTTGTCTTGTTGCTTTGCCAATGCTTTGGATTAAATTTTTCTCTATATTTCAAAAGCAACGATTCCTTGCCGTTTACTATCCAAAAGCCCTATCTACTACAGTATACAAAGCATTAATATATCAACAACAGCAGAGTGTAAACGCTATTGGTTCTGGTCAATTATTTGGGAAAGGCTTGTTTGAAGGACCATATACACAGAACAACCTTATACCGGTTGATGAAAGTGATATGATATTCTCAGTTATTGGGGAAGAGTTAGGATTTATAGGTTGTATATGTGTATTGCTATTATTAGCTATGATTATTTTACGAATTGTTATGGTTGGCCGCAAAGCTAAAGATTTCACAGGAAGTATCATTTGTTACGGGATAGCGATTTTGATTGGGGGACAATCGATAATAAACATCGGTATGTGCTTAAAGCTTCTTCCGAGTATAGGTATCACTTTGCCATTCTTTAGTGCCGGCGGGTCATCAAATCTTTGTGTTTATATAGGAATTGGGATAATAATGAGCATTTATCGAGCAAATCAAGATTCAAGCCCTGTGAACTTTCGACTTAGCCATATAAGAACACCTTTTTCTGAGGCTTAATCAAATATTACATCTCAATATTGATAACCCCTAAGTTTTTAAACCCAGGGGTTATTTTTTTAATTTTATTATTGTTTTTCAAGCTTAGCAAAGTTTGCCATAAGCTTTTTCGTACCTGTTTTTTCAAAAGCTATTTCAATCAAAGTGTCATTGCCAACATTTTGTACTGAAAGAACAACTCCAACACCAAAAGTTTTATGAATTACAGTATCGCCAATTTTATATTCTTCGCTCTTAGTAACTTTCTCAGGTTCTTTTGATAATCCACGTGCAGCAGACAAAGTTTTGTTGTCCAATATTTCTTTTTCGGTATATTTTGGCTGTTGCCTTTGAACGGGTTTTATTGCTCCATTTACTTCTATGAGATCCTGCGGTATTTCATCTATAAATCTTGATGGCCTGTTGTGTGAAGTTGAACCAAAAAGTAATCGAGTACGTGTGTTTGTAAGATAAAGTCGACTTTTAGCCCTTGTAATACCGACATAAGCCAGGCGGCGTTCTTCCTCCATATCACTTTGAGAATATGTTGACTGAATACCTGGGAAAACACCTTCCTCCAAGCCAACAAGGAACACAGACGGAAACTCCAGCCCCTTGGCAGAGTGAATTGTCATCATAACGACTGCATCGGTACCCGAATTATAGTTGTCAATATCAGTCATCAATGCAACTTCTTCAAGAAAACTGTTAAGCTCAGGATTTTCGTTCTCTTCACTGAACCTCATTAAGTTTGTAGAAAGCTCATTGATGTTAGCCAAACGGTCAGAATAAGTTTCCATATCAAAAGATAAAGAAAATTTGTAACCCGATATTTCCATGGCCATTTCAAATAGCGAGTTTAATGGCAAAGTGTCTGCCGCAGAAATTAATTTTTCGAGCATTTCGGAAAATTCTAAAAGTTTTGAAGCTGCTCTGCTTAATTTTTGGTATTGATCAGCTGATTTGATAACCTCGTAAAGGCTAATGCCAAGTCCTGAAGCTATTTCCATAGCAGAGTTTAATGTCGAATCGCCTATTCCTCTTTTGGGCTCATTTATAATTCTTTTCAGACGAACATTATCGGTTGGATTATTAATTACTGTAAGGTATGCAATTGCATCTTTAACCTCTTTTCGTTCATAGAAACGATGACCACCAATAATTCTATATGGAACACCCATTCGAATAAAGGCGTTTTCAATTGAGTTTGATTGAGCATTCATTCGGTATAGAATTGCATGTTCTCCCCAAGAGCTGCCTGACGCTACATTTAACATTATTGAATCTGCAATATATCGGCCTTCCGCTTGTTCATCATAAGCGGTAAAAAGTACTATTTTATCACCATTCCCGTTTTGGGTCCAAAGATTCTTTCCTTTGCGTTGTTCGTTGTTTGAAATAACTGCGTTCGCTGCATCCAGTATTGTTTGTGTTGAGCGATAATTGCGTTCAAGTCTGATTATTTTTGTGTTTTTATACTGTTTCTCAAAGCTTAAAATATTTTCAATCGTTGCACCGCGAAAGCGATAAATGCTTTGGTCATCATCACCTACTACGCAAATATTCTTATGTTTTGCAGCGAGAAGTGCAGTTAAGCAATATTGCGCATGATTTGTATCTTGATACTCATCAACCAAAATATATTTAAATTTATTGTGATAATACTTAAGCACATCCTCATTCTCATTAAGAAGCTTAACGGTGTTTACAATAATATCGTCAAAATCCATTGCATCTGCTATTTTTAAAAGTCTTTGATAACAGACATATGCCTCCCCTATTTTGCGTAACCTGACATCACTTCCGGCATTCTCAAGGTATTCTTTTGGCGTAATCAGCATGTCTTTTGCTCTGCTTATTTCAGATAATATTGTTTTGTGAGACAGCATTTTATCTTCAATCCCCAAAAGCCGCTGGCATTCCTTCATTGTTCGCTTAGAGTCATCTGTATCATATATAGTAAAATGACTTGTGTAACCCAATAAGTCGGCATCTTTTCTGAGTATTCGAGCGCAGGATGAATGAAACGTACTTGCCCAAATATCTTTTGCTTTATCGCCAAGCAAAACTGTTAAGCGCTCTTTCAGTTCATTTGCAGCTTTATTCGTAAAAGTAATTGCAAGGATTTGCCACGGCTTTGCTGCGTTGACCTTAAGTAAATCCTCGATTTTGCTGATATCATTTATTTTTCCTGCAAGATATTCATTCATTAAAGCTATATCTTGCTCAGCGGGCGCAAATTCCACGATATCAGAATAATATGCATTCCCATATTTAATCAAATTTGCGATTCTATTAACGATTACAGTTGTTTTACCGCTGCCTGCCCCTGCAAGCACTAAAAGCGGTCCTTCCATAGAAAAGACCGCATCAAGTTGCATTTCATTCATTTTTTTGAAATCTTTTTCGATTATCTGTTTACGCAGGGAAATAAAATCATCTATATTCATTATATCGAAATCTCATGAGCCATTTTATACAAATCCTTGTCAATTGTCTTTTTCATCTCTAATGCTTCAAATATATCGAAATCAACAATCATCTCCTTTTGCATTGCAACAACTCTATTTCCACTGCCCTTAATCAGCAGGTTAACAGCTTTGTAACCCATTTGACTGGCAACGACTCTATCTCTAACTGTTGGGGAACCGCCGCGCTGAACATGTCCAAGAATAACTGCGCGAGTTTCAACCTCAGTCGCATTCTCAATTTTAATGGCTAAATCCTCAACACCGCCAATTCCCTCAGCAACTATTATAATAAAATGTCTTTTTCCAGTTTTTTGAGCTCGACGCATTCTTTGAATAACATCACGCTCAATATCATATGGAAATTCAGGAACAAGAATGGTTGTTGCACCAACTGCAATACCTGAATTAAGCGCTAGATGACCTGCTGCGCGCCCCATTACTTCAACAACACTGCACCTGTCATGTGACTCTGAAGTGTCTCTAACGCGGTCTACCATTTCCATAATAGTGTTCATACTGGTATCATAACCTATGGTGTAGTCACAACATGCAATATCATTATCGATAGTTCCGGGTATACCTACGCAAGGAATACCTCGCAAAGATAGGTCTCGAGCACCTCTAAAAGAACCGTCTCCGCCGATTACAACAATACCTTCAATTCCTTTATCGTGGCAAACATCAATAGCTTTTTGCATACCTTCCTCAGTTTTAAATTCTTTGCTTCTTGCCGTATAAAGCATTGTGCCTCCTCTGTGAATTATATCGGAGACACTTCGAAGCGACATTAGCTCCATATCACCATTTATTAAGCCGGAATAACCGCGCTTGATTCCGTATACATTCATACTATTTTCACAGCCTGTGCGCACTACTGCTCTTATGGCAGCATTCATGCCCGGAGCATCTCCGCCGCTCGTTAACACACCAATCGTTTTCAAAGTAAATTCCTCCTGTTAGAAACCATTATTTTGATTTTGTATTAGAGACATGTTACACCATAAATGACCCAAAGTCAAACAGGATTTGAGCAAATTCGTAATAAATTAAGTAAATTTTAAACCCTGATTACAACATTATCATTGCCCAAAATCTTGCGCAGCTCATTAATCATTGCATCGTTAATTTCAATCCAATTTGATTTTGGTTGAAGCTGATATTCGTTTATATCGCAAAAGTAAAAATACAAGGGCGTATTTCCTTCAAAGATATTTAATATTTTTTGAACAGCAAAATACTCCTCTGAATTAATGTGTGGGATACGTAAAAACAAACCGCTGCGCTGATTTTTTAATTGGTTTTTGTTTTCAGTCAGATTATTATCATACTTAACTTCTTGTTCATTGACCTTAGGTACAATAAATTTATTAGAATTACCTTTTACATCGGTCACTTTTTCTTTTAAAGGACATACCTCCATCAGTTCACAAATAATTTTTGAATCTTCGTCTTCGCGCAGACTTAACCTTCCAAAAATTTGGATTATCCGACCGACTTGGAGTAAGAGTGCATAGTCAGAATAAATTTTCGGAAAAACTATAACTTCAATTGAACCATACATATCTTCAACTGTTAAAAAAGCCATTGTATTATTGCTCTTTGAAACTTTTTTCTTGACCGAAGTTATTATTCCAAGAAGCTTAATTTTACAATTATCTGAATACTTTGAATTCGGTTCAGCTGAAGCTTCTATCAGATCAATTGTTTTGGCAGAATGTATCTTTTGAGAAAGTTCTTCGTATTCAGTCATAGGGTGACCGGAAAGGTACATGCCGGTAATTTCCTTTTCAAAGGCAAGAAGCTCTAAATGAGACATTTCTTCTGCTTTAGGCACTTCAGGCTCTGAACTGTTAACAAGGTCTGGTGCCATATCAAAAAAACCAAGCTGACCATCAACATTTCTTCTTTTGTTTGACTCCATATCGCTCATTACGGTTGGAAGCATAAGCAGCATTTGCCTTCTATTGGCACCAAGCTCATCAAGTGCTCCGCATTTAATTAAACTTTCAACGGCTCTTCGATTAAACTCCTTGCCATACAGACGTTTGCAAAAGGAGTAAAAAGATGCAAACAAACCATTACGTTCCCGTTCGGAAATGATTTCTCTTATTAAGCCTTTTCCAAGATTTTTTACAGCCAGCAATCCAAAACGAATATTGCCGTTGCTAACAGTAAAGTTTTCAAGGCTTTCAGTTACACTTGGCGGTAAAACTTTAATATTTAACCGATTGCACTCAGCAATATATATTGCAACCTTTGATGAGTTATCAAGCACACTGCTCAAAAGTGCAGACAAATATTCGCAAGGATATCTATACTTTAACCAAGCCGTTTGATAGGAAATAAGAGCGTAGGCAGCTGCATGTGATTTGTTGAAAGCATAAGAAGCAAAGGAAGACATTTCATCATATATTCTATTTGCAGCTTGCTCACTTACGCCTCTTTTTATAGCACCTTCACATTCAATTGTGCCATCATCATTAATTAAGCCATAAATGAAATGTTTGCGTTCCCTTTCCATAACATCATGCTTTTTTTTTGACATCGCTCGGCGTACAATATCTGCCCGCCCGTATGAATAACCGGCAAGTTCGCGAAAAATCTCCATTACTTGCTCTTGGTAAACAATACAGCCGTTTGTAACATCCAAGATATTTTTTAATGCAGGTGTTTTATACATGATATTTTCGGGATGATGTCTGTTTTCTATATATTTCGGTATTGAATCCATTGGTCCCGGTCTGTAAAGCGAAATAACTGCAATTAAATCCTCTAGATTAACCGGCCCAAGTCCCATAAGTACCGTTCTCATTCCCGCAGATTCAAATTGAAATACTCCCTCGGTTAACCCTTGCGAAAGCATTTCATAAACCTTTGGTTCAGAAATGGAAATCTTCTCAATATCAAAACCCGGTGTATGTTTTAATATTAACTCTTGTGCGCCGGCAATAACAGTAAGCGTTCTTAAACCCAAAAAATCCATCTTTAAAAGCCCAAGCTCTTCTATAGTAGTCATAGCAAATTGGGTTACGATAGCCTCATCATTTCTTGCCAGCGGGACATAAGTACAAACAGGCTCTCTGGTTATTACAACTCCGGCAGCATGGGTTGACGCATGCCGCGGCATACCTTCAACCTTTCGAGCGGTATCAATTAAATCTTTAATCTCATCGCTGCTGTCATATTGATTTTTTAATTCTTCCGATTTTAACAGAGCTTTATCAATTGTCATATATAATTCGTTTGGGATTTGCTTAGCAACAATATCAACGGTATTGTATGGCACACCAAGTGCCCTGCCAACATCTCTTATCGCAGCTTTTGCCGCCATTGTGCCAAACGTAATTATTTGAGCTACATGATCTTCTCCATATTTTTCAATAACATATTCAAGAACTTCGGGACGGCGTTCATAACAAAAGTCAATATCAAAATCAGGCATACTGATGCGTTCAGGGTTGAGAAATCTTTCGAACAACAGGTTGTATTTCATTGGGTCTATACCTGTTATTCCGATAGCGTAGGCAGCAATACTTCCTGCTCCTGACCCACGTCCGGGACCAACTGGGATACCCTTTTGTTTAGCATAATGAATAAAATCATGGACAATTAAAAAATAGTCAACATACCCCATCTTATTAATGACATCAAGCTCATATTCAAGACGGTCAATATATTCAGATGGCGTGGTTTCACCATATCTATCGACCATTCCTTTTTTGCAAAGAATACTGAACCATTCAAAATGATCACCATTATCCGGCACCTCAAAATGCGGAAGTTTTGTATTTCCAAACTCAAAGTCAACATTACAACGCTCAGCAATTTGGGCAGTGATTTCAATTGCCTGAGGACATTCAGGGAATATTGAGAGCATTTCTTCTTCGCTTTTAAAATAGAATTCCTCAGTAGCAAATTCAAAACCGGTGTTTTCGCCTAAAATATGATTTGTTTGAATGCAAATCAGCACTTGTTGAATTTTTGAATCCTCTTTGTTGATATAATGTGTGTCATTTGTTGCAACCAATGGTATCCCGGTTTCTTGTGAGAGTTGCATAAGCTGAGGATTAATTTGAAGTTGTTCATTTAAACCATGATTTTGAATTTCAATGAAATAGTTACCTTGACCAAAAAGATTATTGTACCAAAGCGCAATTCGTTTGGCTTCATCATAATCACCATTAAGCAATGCTTTTGGTATTTCACCTGCAAGACAAGCTGACAAAGCGATTACTCCCTCATGGTGCTTTTCTAATAATTCATGGTCAATTCTTGGCTTTGTATAAAAACCTGTTGACCAAGCTTCGGAAACCATAGCAATAAGATTTTGATAACCAATATTATTTTCACAGAGTAAAATCAGATGGCTTCTCTCACTGTCAAAAGAGTGAGTTTTGTCAAATCTCGACCGCGCAGCTACGTAAACCTCACATCCAATAATTGGCTTAATACCTTTTGCTTTTGCGGCTTTATAGAAGTCAATAATTCCGTACATTGCTCCATGGTCAGTAATTGCGACGGCTTTTTGACCTAACTCAACTGCTCTGTCAATCAAAGGACCAATACGACAGGCTCCATCGAGCAAGCTATATTCCGTATGTAAATGAAGGTGTGAAAAAGCCATTTTATTTCTCCAGTTCCTTTGCTATCTCAACAATTCTATTTAATCTATGATTGATACCGGAACGTGATATAGGTTGTTTTAAAAGATCGCCGAGATCTTTTAAACTTATTTCTGGGTTTTCACGTCTAAGAATCGCAACCTCTCGCAGTGTAATTGGAATGTGTCCAAGGCCGATTTGAGAATCTATTAAATTAATTGCCTTTACTTGTTGAATTGAAGCCTCAACCGTTCTTGAAAGATTTGCAACTTCAAAATTTACTTTTCGGTTGATTCTATTTATCATATTTTTTTGCATTTTAATTCCCATAAGTTCGAGAGAAGCATTTGTTGCACCCATTAAAGTTAAAATATCCTCAATACTTTCACTGTCTTTAAAATAAACAATATGACTTCCGTTTCGAATAATATGTTTTGAATTCAGTTGAACCTCATCCAAAAGTTTAATCAAGTCAAGACTAAGTTTTAAATGAGGTACTACAAACTCTAAGTGATAGTTCTTTTCCGGTGAGGTCACTGTCCCACAAGAAAAAAATGCGCCTCTTATAAAAGCACCGAAACAACAATCATCGGACAAATTAGCTCTGTTTATTCTAGGCGTAAGTTCATTAGGAGAATGACCAAAATATTCAAGAACTTGTAAACGTTCAGAAGCGGTTCGAATTTTAATGGAGGTTTTTTTACGAATTCCGGTTTCAATCTGCGGCGAAATATTTATTAGTGCTTGTAAGTTCTCAGCATAGAGCAAAGCTGAAGATGTGTGCTCTGAGGTAAAGGAAATCGAATGGTGAGAAAAAGACCTGCCAAAAAGCACAAGCCCATAGGCCTGCGCTTGTAAGCAACATTGTGACATCATTTGATTTGAGGCAAGTTCATCTTTTGAGTTTGAGGAAAAAGACATCTATTCACCTTATTTCTTAACGTCCCTGTGATTAATGCTTAAAAGTAAACCCTCTTCGCATAAGTGTTCACGAATAAGCTCTGCAAAAACTACGGATCGATGTCTTCCGCCGGTACACCCTATTGAAATAACAAGCTGACTTTTTCCCTCTGTACGGTAAAGTGGAATGAGATAATCAATCAAATCGTACAACTTTTCTATCAGAACCTGGGCTTGTTCCCATTTCATAACAAAATCACGAACCGGCAATTCAATTCCGGTATGCTGCTTGAGTTCATCAATATAGAAAGGATTAGGAAGACAGCGAACATCAAATACTAAGTCTGAATCGCTTGGTATTCCATACTTGAATCCAAAGGAAATACAATGAATTGTCATTGCATTTGTAGGGTTATCTATAAACATAGAAGAAACTCTCTCTTTGCACTCGGTAGCCGTTAAATTTGAACTGTCAATAATATAATCCGCAATTTGACGAGCTGGTTGCAAAATAACCCGTTCTGCTTCAATTGCCTCAATTAGAGACCCATTGTATTCATCTATTAATGGATGCTTACGACGAGTTTCTTTATATCGCCTAAGCAAGACATCGTTGTTAGCATCAAAAAAAAGTATTTTGAAGGGACAGTTCATTGCTTTTATATCTTCAAGCGCAATGAATAAGTCTTTAAAAGAACCGCCTACTCGAATATCTGTTACAATTGCAATCTTATCTCGAATCTCTTTTGAATTAAGGATAAGCTGAACAAATGTTGGGATTAGCTTTGGTGGCATATTGTCTGCACAAAAAAAGCCGATATCTTCCAATGCATCAACCGCTCTGGATTTTCCTGCTCCTGAAAGACCGGTAATTATTACAAGTTCCAATGTTCAACCTCCAATTATTATTATGGTGAACGATCAAATGAACTTTATTTCAGTTTCGAGACGGATACTTTTTTCGCTAAGAACTGTTTCTTTAATTATTTCTATAAGTTTGAGTACATCGTGTGCTGTAGCATTGCCTTTGTTAACAATAAATCCTGCATGTTTTACACTAACCTCAGCATCCCCAATACTTCTGCCTTTAAGTCCACATTCTTCTATGATAGCACCCGCATATCTATCTTTTGGATGCTTAAAGATACTTCCTGCGCTTGGAAATTCAAGAGGTTGTTTGTCCTTTCTACTCTCCCAAATCTCATTCATTCTGCTTTTTATTTCATTTCTATCGCCTTTATGCAATCTCAGCTGTAAGCTTGTAATTATGCAACCATTTGATGAATAGGCACTGTTGCGATAACTGAAATCAAGAGCATTCCCTTCAAGCGATCCAAAAGAGGCATTTGTCGTTAAGTGATTACATGAAAGTAATACGTCTTTCATCTCTCCGCCATAAGCTCCGGCATTCATATAAACTGCTCCGCCTGCACTCCCAGGGATACCATAAGCAAACTCAATTCCCGAAAACTCATTTTCCAACGCGAAGTTACACAAACTTGAAAGGCCAACTCCTGCATCGCACTCTATTATATTATCACCGATATATTCACAATTATTAAGTTCAGTAGTGCAAAAAACAACTCCTCTAATTCCGCTATCGGATACGAGAACGTTGCTGCCTTTGCCTAAAACTAAATAATCAAGTTCCAATAAACGGCATTCATGTAATAAATGCTGAAAATTTACTGATGAATTAGGCTTAATCAGCAAATCAACCGGTCCGCCAATCCTGAAGCTTGTATATTCGTTCATAGGGGCAGCTTTCAACGCAGCGCAATTTAGCCCTATTGCAATATTTAACAGTTTGTCAACAGAATCCATTTCTTCTCCAATTAGTTACAATAAAACTATAATAAAAAAGTAAAATTATTAATAATCTAAGAGAGCTGCGCCGATAATTCCGGCATCATTTCCCAAGACGGCAGCGCAAATTTTCGTTTGGTTTTTGGCATAAACGCTGTAGCGTTCTTTTTCCACATGTTTTCTTATTGGATCTAAAAGACTCTCACCCTCATGCCCTACTCCGCCGCCAATGCAAATAATCTCCGGTTGCAAAGCATTTACAATATTAATAATTCCGGTAGAAACATAATATATATATTGATCAACGACTTCTTTTGCAGTTGCATCGCCTTTTCGCATTGCATCAAATGCGGTTCTTCCTGAAACATCATCAATATTCCCATTTGCTAATTGCCACATAAGACTTTGACTGTTATTCTTCATAGATTCCTTAGTTTGGGCAATCAAAGCATTAGCAGATGCATACCTCTCCCAACATCCTTTGCGCCCGCAATTACACTGCTCTCCGCCAACTTGAATTACCATATGACCCATTTCGCCGGCAGCAAAGTTTATGCCGACAACAATTTTATTGTCAATTATGATTCCGCTTCCGACTCCTGTGCCAAGCGTGATAGCAACAAAGCTAGATACACCGTTGCCGACACCGGCAACAGCCTCTCCCAAAGCAGCGCAGTTTGCATCGTTGTCAAGAAAAACCGGTTTTCCAATTCTCTTTTCCAACATTTCCTTCGCGGGGACATTATTAAAGTCAAGATTATTTGCAAATTCAATATATCCATTTGTTTTATTAACTGAACCGGGTGTACCTACACCAACGGAGCAAACATTATGAATGCTAATTCCGGCATCAGCAACAGCTAACGCTACTGCTTTTGCAATATCTTCAAAAATTTCTTCTGCAGGTCGTGGAGTATTTGTTTTTAGTTTACCTCTACCGACAATTTTTAAATCATCATCAACTACTCCCACCGCAATATTTGTTCCACCCAAATCAACGCCGATTCTGTACATGTTTTTACCTCCATAAAATTAAATAAAATTTATAATATAATATCAAAAAGTGTGCCAAACCTCGAGCTCTTTTTCTTGGGGTACAATTTCATCTGTCATTCCAAGATTATGAAGTAACTCACGCGCAGCATTGTATCCCATCTTTTTTTGCCTATTGTTCATTGCAGCTGCTTCAACAATAATCGAAAGGTTTCGCCCGGGTTTAACAGGAACTACAACTACAGGAACCTTTATACCAAGAATATCAGTATATTCGTTATCAAGTCCCATTCTATCATATACTTTTTCATTGTCCCAAAGTTCAAGCTGCACGACCATGTCAATTTTTTCAGTCATTTTTACCGCACCCATACCAAATATTCTGCGAGCATTAATTACTCCTACTCCTCTGAGCTCAATAAAATGTCGGATGTTATCCGGTGCGGATCCAACGAGTGTTCGAGCCGATACTTTTCGAATTTCAACAGCATCGTCTGCAATTAATCTATGTCCTCTTTTTATAAGTTCAAGAGCAGTCTCGCTTTTTCCAACACCACTGTCGCCTAAAATTAAAACTCCTTCGCCACTAACTTCGACTAAAACACCATGGCGAGTTATTCTCTGAGCCAATTCAACACCTAAATAAGCAATTATTGCCGACATACAACTCGATGTTGTGTCGGAAGTTCTTAAAACAGGAACCGCATGTTTTTTTGCAAGATCAACAAGAAATTCAGAACATTCAAGGTTTCTTGTAATTATAACTGCCGATGGCAGATTTGAAAAAAATCTTGTTAAGCTTTCTTGGCTACGTTCCTCACCAATACTGCTCAAATATTCAATTTCGGCTAATCCAAGAAACTGAACCCTCGCAGGATCAAAATAATCAGAATAACCGGCAAACATCAAACCCGGTCGATTGACATCTTGTGAGGTTATATAGATTTCACTTGTATCTCTTGGAGTAAAAATGACTTCAAATGAATGGTCACTAATAATTTTTGCCAAAGAAACAGAATATTTGCTTGACAAATCTCCACCTCCTTAAATTTTTAATTTTACTTTAACTTCTATTATAAGACACAATTGAAAATCTTCCAATAGTAAAATTAAATATTTATAAATTATTTTTTAGTTTTTATTGTTAAATTAGTAAGCTTAGCGAATATAAGTTCGCAAGTGATTAATAATATTTATATAAAATAAAACTCGAATCTTGACATAATAAATGGCAAATCCTCAAGACATGCTGATGGCGTTAATCCTCTCATGGAAAGCCTTTTTGCAGTATAGTCTCCAACATATCCATGAATAAACACAGCCGTTCTCGTTGCAACCCCAACGTTCATTCCTTGTGCGATAAAGGATGCTATAATGCCGGCAAGCAAATCTCCGCACCCGCCGGTTGCCATACCTGGGTTTCCGGTAGAATTAACATAGATATTCATATTATTTGGTTCAGCTACAACGGAGTTTGCTCCTTTTAAAACAATTGTTACTCCTAATTTATTCGAGTAATCTCTGGCATATTCCAATCGGTTAGTTTGAATTTGAGAAATGCTCAGTCCTGTAATTCTTGACATTTCTCCCGGATGAGGTGTAATTACAACTGAGTTTTTTGCTTCATTTAATATTTCAAAGTCTTTACCTATTGCATTTATTCCATCGGCATCAATTACTATTGGACAATTGACATTTTTAATTACTTCTCTAAGAATTTCCTTGGTGTCTGAATTTAACCCCAAACCACAGCCAATAAGAACAACATCTGATTTTTCAGCTGCTTCGAGTATCTCGGATATTGCAGAAATTGAGAGAGTTCCCTGCATATTAGAATCTAAAGGTAATAAAAGTTGTTCAGTAAGTTTTGCACCAATTGCCGGATATGCACAGTCAGGAAAGGCCACAGTAACAAGACCTGCACCTGAATAAGTAGCGCCTTTTGCGGATAGTACAGCAGCACCCTGCATGTTTTTACTACCGCAAACGCAAAGAACATTACCGAAATTCCCTTTATGTGAAAAAGGGCTGATGACAGGGAACTTTTGTTTCACTTCGTTTTCGTTATATGTGTAAAATACTCCATCCCCTATTTCTTTGAAGCTTGATTCAGATATTCCAATATCCGCTACTATTAGTTCTCCACAATAAATCGATCCGGGAACAAGAATGTGAGCTGGTTTAAGTGAAGAAATTGCAATAGTTACAGTTGCCTTTATTTTATCACCAAGAATTTCGCCGGTATTACAAATAATCCCGCTCGGAATATCAATTGAAAACACTTTCCCATGACTTGAGTTTATTACATTAAATAGAATTGAAAGCTCATTGTTTGGGCATCCATTGAAACCTGTTCCAAAAACCGAATCCACAATTATTTCTGAATTCATTATTAGTTCTTCGACATTCGTTTTATCAAATATATAACGAATAATATTTATTGGAAGTGTTTTGATTTTGCTAAACATTTCAATTGATTCTTTGTCCCGTGGAAGTCCACAAGCCAAAATTACATTTACACTGTAACCTGCCTCGTAAAGTTTTCGGGCAACAACAAAGCCATCACCGCCATTTTTTCCGTTTCCACTGACAACACAAATATTTTGAGTTGTACAATTATCAGTCGAAATTTGTTCTTTAATTATTCTGGCACATGCGGAACCTGCATTTTCCATGAGGCTAATAAACTGAATGCCACAGTCAGCAGCGTTTTGTTCAACAGTTTTCATTTGTTCCTTAGTCAACACTCTCAATTGCTATTCAACTCCAACTGATTCTAATTAAGGAGGCTTAACAATAATCAGCGTAAGCCCCATAAAATATGAAATGTTTATTTTAATTAATTTTGAATTAAATAAATTAACGTTATTGTATCACATTTTACTAACCTTGCCAAGTAAATTGGTATCAAAAACATATGAAACATATGAAAAAGTAAATAATACTTGCAATATTATGTGATGTATGATATATTCAATAAAAGCGACGATGGAGAGAGTAAATGGAATTGTTTCGAATACACAAATTCGAACTTAAACGGTGTTTAGAGAGGGCTCATCTTGGCTGTAAATGAACCTACACAGTAACCCATTGAAGTTCACTCCGGAGCATTGTAACTGAAGCTAACACTCAAGTATTAAGTTGTAGGTTACAGCGGTTCACTACCGTTATTTGGTGAAAGAGTGTTTGCTCTTGTGCCTTTTATTGGCACTGCAAAAATGCAGGGTGGTACCGCGGAGGAATTCCTTCGTCCCTCATATGAGAGGACGAGGGATTATTTTTTTTGAGAGGATGATTATCTATGAAAGAACAATTGAAATTAATTCAAAATTTAGCTGAAAATGAACTGGAAAACGCCAAGGATCGCGCTGAAATAGAAGCATTGCGTATTAAATACCTTGGGAAAAAAGGAGAATTGACAGCAGTATTAAAACAAATGGGATCACTTTCTGCCGATGAACGCCCTGTTATCGGTCAAATTGCCAATGAAGTAAGGTCATTTATTGAGAATTTACTTGAAACCAGAGATAATAAAATAAAAGAAATTGAAACTGCTGCCCGTCTTAATGCAGAAACAATTGATGTAACGATGCCGGGTAACAGGCATAGACTTGGGCATAAGCATCCACTGTCTATAGTTCTTGATGAAGTAAAAGATATTTTTTTAGGACTTGGTTTTGATATTGCTACAGGTCCTGAAGTAGAATGGGATTATTATAATTTCGAAGCGTTGAATATCCCAAAAGGACATCCAGCAAGAGACACTCAGGATACCTTTTATATAACTGAAAATATGCTCCTTCGAACACAGACATCTCCTGTTCAAATAAGAGTTATGCAAAAGCAAGCACCACCAATCCGCATTATTGCACCCGGTAGGGTTTACCGTTCAGATGCAGTTGATGCAACACACTCCCCTCTTTTTCACCAAATTGAAGGACTTGTTGTTGATAATGGTATTACAATGGGTGACTTAAAGGGCTGCCTTGAAGCGTTTGCTAAGCGCCTTTACGGCGAAGATACAAAAATACGACTTAGACCACATCATTTTCCTTTTACAGAGCCTTCATGCGAAATTGATGTTTCATGTTTTCGTTGCCATGGCAGCGGTTGTCCAATGTGTAAGGGTGAGGGTTGGATTGAAATTTTAGGTGGTGGAATGGTTCATCCAAAGGTTCTTAAAACCGGTGGAATTGATCCGGATGTATACAGCGGTTTTGCTTTTGGTGTTGGCTTAGAGCGATTGGTTATGTTTAGATTTAATATTGATGATATGCGTCTTTTATATGAAAATGATTTAAGATTTCTTAGTCAATTTTAGGAGGTGTAAAAATGAATTTATCAAAAAAGTGGTTAAATGATTATTTTAATATTCCTGTAAGTGATAAAGACTTTGCTGATATAATGACTATGAGCGGTTCAAAGGTTGAAGGATGCAAAACCGAAGGATCAGAACTAAAAAATATTGTTGTTGGTAAATTATTGTCACTTAATAAACATCCGGATTCTGATCATCTCTGGATTTGCAAGGTTGATGTTGGCAATCCCGAGATTTTACAAATTGTAACCGGAGCTCAAAATTTAAAGATTGACGATATAATACCAGTTGCGTTGGATAATTCGGTAATAAACGGCGGTAAAGAGATTAAGGCCGGTAAGCTTAGAGGAGTAGACAGCGCGGGGATGCTTTGCTCTTTAAGCGAACTTGGTTTGACGCTTCATGACTTTCCATATGCGGTTGAAGACGGAATTTTCGTTTTGGGTGAAGATTGCAGCAAGACACTTGGTATTGACATAAGGGAAGCGATAGGATTTAATGATGTAGTTACCGAATTCGAAATAACTTCAAATAGGCCTGACTGCCTTTCTGTTGTTGGACTTGCCAGAGAAGCCGCCGCAAGCTTTGGGCAAAGATTCAATGAACCAATTCCAAAAGTAAATCATTGTATCGGTGATGTAAATCAACTATTAAGTGTTAATATTCTTGCTCCGGAAAAATGTTATCGCTATGTAGGCGCAGTCGTTAAAAATGTTCGTATTTCATCATCTCCTCTCTGGGTGCGCGAAAGACTTAGAGCAAGCGGTGTTCGACCAATTAACAATATAGTTGATATTACTAACTATGTTATGCTTGAGTACGGTCAGCCAATGCACGCTTTTGATATGCGTTTTCTCGACGGCGGCAGTGTAATTGTCCGATTAGCAAAAGATGGGGAAAAGATTACGACTCTTGATGGAATCGAAAGAGATCTAGTAAGCAGTATGCTTGTAATTGCCGATGAAAATAAACCGGTTGCCATTGCAGGTGTTATGGGTGGAGAGCACAGTGGTATTATGGATGATACACAAACAATTGTATTCGAGTCAGCATGCTTTAATGGTGCAAGTGTGCGAAATACTGCAAAATTACTTGGAATGAGAACAGAGTCATCAGCGCGTTTTGAAAAAGAATTAGACCCATTGGGCTGTTTGAATTCGTTAAATCGCGCAATTGAACTTGTCCAAATGCTCGATGCGGGCGATGTGGTTGGCGGTGTTGTTGACTCTAACACATCAAACAAACAACAAACCGTTCTGCCTTTTGATTGGAATTGGGTAAATAAATTTATTGGAATCAATGTTTCAGAGCAGGAGCAAAAAAAGATATTGGAAAATTTAGGATTTAAAGTAGATTCAGGCTATGTAACGGCTCCTACATTTAGAAACGACATAGAGCATTTGGCTGATATTTCAGAAGAGGTTGCTCGATTCTACGGTTACGAAAACATCCCTAATCATCCGCTAAGCGGTGTTGCAAATGGTAAGCTTACAGCGAAACAACTACTTGAAAGACTGATAAATGAAACTATGCTTGGCTGCGGGTTTACTGAAATACAGACCTATTCTTTTGTAAGTCCAAAGGTTTATGACAAAATATGCCTGCCGCTTGATAGTGAAAATCGCAGTTGCGTAGTTATCTCAAACCCTTTAGGTGAGGAAACAGGAGTTATGCGAACTACTCCCCTGCCATCGATGCTTGAAGTTTTGGCAAGAAACTATAGCTTCAGAAATCCAAAAGCAAAATTATTTGAACTCGCTACTGAATATATCCCTCAAGGAAATGATACACTTCCTATTGAAAGACAAAAGATAACTATAGGTATGTATGGCGCAGATATAAACTTCTATGATATTAAAGGTGTCGTTGAGGAATTACTTGATAAAACAGGTGTTGAAAGCTATGATATTGAAGCAGTGAATGATAACCCAATTTTTCATCCCGGACGATGTGCTAAGTTAGTTTTATGCAGCAAAGAACTTGCATTATTCGGTGAAATTCACCCTACTGTTCAGGAAAACTATGGCTTCGATACTAAAGTTTTTGCTGCAACTATTGATTTTGAGATTATATTCGAATCCAGGAATAGCCGTAAAATATATAGACAATTACCAAAATTCCCTTCTACTGCCCGCGACCTTGCATTTGTTTGCAGGAAAAGCATTAACGTTGTTACGCTTGAAAAAGCAATATCCGAAGCAGTTGGAAGTCTTTTAGAGGAAATTGTTTTGTTTGATGTTTATGAAGGTTCTCAAATCCCGGTAGGTATGAAAAGCGTTGCCTTTAGTATTAGATTGAGATCGTTGGAACGAACACTAACTGATGAAGAGGCTGAAAAAGCAATGAATCGCGCAATTGAAGCACTTGGGGATCTTGGCATATCATTGAGAGCATAATACAGTATTTGTTCTTCAAGAATATTTAAGATCTACTGAAAAATGAAAAGAAAAACTCGCCTTGTTTTATTCTGTTCGGTAGTGTATAATATCTACTATAATCAATTGGAGGCGGCATTGATGACTGACACAATTAAATTTTCAATTAAAGATGAAAACGAGGCAGAAATGCTTAGAACGCTTAATACCGTTTACGATGCACTGGCTGAAAAGGGCTATAACCCTGTTAGCCAGATCGTTGGGTACATTTTATCTGAAGATCCTACTTATATTACAACCAATAACAATGCGCGAAACCTTGTGCGTAAAATTGACAGAGATGAATTGCTGCAAATTTTAGTAAAAAACTATTTGAATAAAAAATAATAATGATTGGAGCACTAACTATGGCAGATAAAAGCAAGGGAGATAATTTTTTAAAATACAAAGGCAAACCTTTAGTTCGTAATGAAAATACAATTTATTATGGCAACATGAATGAAGAATTTGTTGTTGTACTTCAAATTACAAGCACAAAAAAGATCAAGGACATTGAAGTGGCTGATCGAGTTATTGTGCAGTTGGTAAATACAGATCCCGATGTTCGTCCTCGAGATCGAATAGTAAAAAAGGCTGAAAAACGAGGGCTTTATAACGCAATGGACATCGGAACAGTTTGGCTTGAGCGTGAACTTGATAAGACTGTATAACGGATAGAATAAATGGGGCGGAATTAATTCCACCCCATTTATTTTAAGCTATTTACAATTAATCTCTTCTAAGTGCCTCTATTGGGGGCATGATTGCTGCCCTGCGGGCAGGATAAATACCAAAGAAAATGCCTATAGCACTCGAAAAACCTACAGCTATAGCAACGGTGCTGAATCTGATTGCCATAGGTATGTCCATATAAGCAGAAACTGCTATAGCTCCCCCGATTCCAACGACTAAGCCGATTACCCCTCCAATAACACAAAGTATTATCGACTCAGTCAGGAATTGGAACAAAATTGTTGATGTTTTTGCCCCAAGAGCTTTTCTTATTCCAATTTCTCGCGTTCGTTCTGTAACAGAAACCAGCATGATATTCATTACCCCTATACCTCCGACAACAAGTGAAATGGCACTGACTGCTGCGATAAATGTTGTAAATACTTTTATAACTGTATCTAACAAATCAATAAATGTTGCCATATTGACAACAGAATATTTATTGCTTCCGGCATTATTATGCCTTGAGTAAAGAACATTCATCGCTGCATTTCCTGCGCTATCCAAATTATCGTCAGATGTTGCAGTAAGGTAACACATTTGATAATACCCTTTGCTTCCCATCATTTCATTTGTTACAGAAGAAGGCATTATCATAAGGCTGCTGGCCTCAGTGGAACCGCCTAACAAACTGCTTGATGACGCTAAAGATGAAGCATCCGTGCCAAAAACCTTTGTCATATCAACAACACCGATAATTTTTAAATGAACGGTTTTATTGTTTAATGTAAAATCAATATATTTGCCGACACAGTCTACATAGCCGTACATAGTATAGGCACTTATAGCTGAAATAAGCGCGACATGTCGAGCGGCATCGTATTCATCCTGATTAAAAAATCTGCCATAAGTAACTTCCATATTCATAACTTTGGCATAATCAACTGTTCCGGACATTGCAATTGCAAGGCTGCTAATTTTTTCCGTTTCAGCTGTGCCAATTGACATAACAACCGGAGAAATGTATTCAACAGTATCTAAACTTTTAATATTCTTAATATCATCATCGGAAATATATTCTGTTGGAGTGGCTACAGAAGCGTTTACATTGACACTGACTGTACTCGAACCCATTTCTCTGATCATACCAACAATATAATCTCGACCGCCATTGCCGATTGTGATTATTGCAATAACGGAAGCTACACCAATAATGATGCCAAGCATTGTTAATAGCGAACGCATCAAATTTGTGCGAATACTAAAAATCGCAATTCTTATGTTTTCCTTAAAGTTCACGCAATTTCCTCCGCAACAAAACTTTTCACAATTAATTCAAGATCATTAAATCTATTGTGCTGATGTCGTGATTTTTTCTGTAGTCAATACTGTAATTTTATCACCGTCAGCAAGGGTTAGTGAAGGCGCTTTAACTATTGTATCTCCAGGTTTACATCCGGAAATAATCTGATAAACCGATCCGGAAAATATACCGGTTTTAACTTTCGATCTGCTGACAGTTTTTGTGTCAGAATTATAAATAAAAACGTAAGAACCGTCACTATCAAATTGAATAGCCTCTGCCGGGATAAGAGTCGCATCAATAGCTTTATCAACATCAATTGATATAGCAACATCAAAACCAATAATCACTCCCGTGTCGGGATTTGGAATCGAAACCCTTGCCTCAACTCCGTTTGATGAACCACCGCTTGAACCGAGAAGCGTACTTATATTTATACTGCTATTTGATGAAGCAACCGGGCTGATATAAGTTATTTCTCCGTTAAATACCTTACCATTTGCCGCTGTTATTTTTACAGGTTGGTCCATAGAAACCTTTAAAACATCATATTTACCAAGTATAAAACTTGCGGCGAACGGATAATATTCAACAACCATTCCATCAGAAGATGGTTTTAAAAATTGCTCAATCATTTTAATGAAATCAGTATTTTTAGAGTTTGCGGTAACTGCGTTAAGTAATGTTGAAATATCAAAGTTAGTATTGATAGTTGAAGAACTTTTGTAAACTTGCCCTGCAACAATTTTTATATCACGAACAATACCATCATTCTGAGCAATCCAACCATTATCAAGTTGCTTAATATCTGCTTTTGTTGAGGCAAGTGCGTCTTTTGATGATTTTAAAATTGATTTTAAGGTGCTTTCGATAGTGCTGTTTGTTTGAGTTTTTAAGAGAGTTTGTTTTGCCTTGAGTTGAAGTAATTCAAGTTGCTTTGTTGTTAGAGTGCCCTCATCACCGCCTAATCCTGACAATGAGGCGAGATCAAATCCCGACGAACTGCTGCTATTTAAAATGCTAGATATTAAAGTGTTGATCTGAGAGATACTGTTGCCCGTGCCTAATAGTCTATTGATAAATGAGGAAATCTGGTTGGTGGAAGTACTGCCTCCGAATGTTGATGACAACATATCTGTAAGTGATTTTAATGCAGAGGTGTCGACGACAGGAGTTTCCTGGGCGGGTTCAGTTGTTTTAGCTGCAATTATTTTTTCGAGAGCGCTAATTTCAGCTTGAAGTGCAGTAACATCTTTATTTATTTGTTTAAGGTCACTTGCTGCTGTTTTTGCTTTTGTAATAAAATTAATATAAGCAGTATTTGCTGAGTCATACGCTCTCTGTTTATCAGAAATCTTGGATTGCAAAGAGCCTGTATCAAAGGTAGCTAAAATGTCGCCCTTTTTGATTTTATCGCCAACTCGAACATTTACTTTCAATACCTTTGTACCATCAATAATCCCAAAAATGCCTTGATTCGCTGATTCAATTGTTGCTGTAGCATCAAGAGTTTGAGTTACATCACCGGTGTAGACCTTAGTCAAAATAACTGAGTCTCCCGGCGCGGGTTTAAAGACATAATAAAGAATACCTGCAATAACTGATAATAAAAGAACTATGCAAACTATTGCAACAATCTTTTTCTTTATGCTCCATTTTTTTAACATT
>CAYNMU010000001.1:0-69019 GCA_964398395.1 uncultured Eubacteriales bacterium | reverse complement strand
GGCGGAATAGGAATAAAATACTCTCTCAAAAATGATAGTGAAACAAAAGATTGAACTCCACCTGAAGCAACTTTTTTCATTGTTTCTTGTGCGTATAGCAAAAACATATAGACATATTTGATACTTGTATTGACAAAAGAAAAGGTTTTAAACAGCGCTACATTTTTTATAGCAAAGTCTCTATCCTTTCTTACTAAAACAGGATTTCCTATACTACCTATCATCGCAAATAGAATATCACCATCATCTACACAAGACCGTTGATTTATTGAAATATAGTCATCTTCACTGATAAATTTAATATTTGAAAAATTCAATTCACCATTATCTAAATTTTTGCTTGTTACCAATGGATAGCCTTCGGAGACATATTTGGGGGTATCGTGAGTACCATCTCGAACATCAAGCACATCACTTAACCTACACCACGCCCAACTCTCCGGTATCTCAAACGGTATTTCATCTTCCGAAATCTCCTGCAAAGTTTTATCCGCTTTAATCTTCTTCTCTTTAACAAGCCTTGCCTTTTCCGCCTTGATTTTTTCAAGCAGAACGGCAGCAGGTTCATCAGCGGGATTTTGCTCAACAAGCTTCCCCTGCACGGCAAGCTGAAGCACGGAATTTTTCAGGTCCTGTGCCGTCATTCCTGCACCCCCAGCATGCCGAGAACTTCCGCCAAAATGCCGTCAATTTTCGTGTTGAGGCTCGCCCGCTTTATCTCGTAATTTTCAATCAGCTCTTTCGGTTCCAAAATAATCTCTTCCTCATGCGGAAAGCCGCAGAGGTCGATGTTATACGCCTTATCTTTAATCTCCTGCGCTGTAAAGTACTTTGCCTTGTCAAAGCCGTCAATGTTAATTTCCTGCCTGTTGTTCCACCATTCACCAACGGGCGCGAAATGCTCCAGCCTCATCGGCTTTGTTTTGGAAAAATTCTTGTAACCGTCCGGCATATCGAGCCTGTAAAACCAGGTTTCTTTCGTTGGTCCGTTATTTTCAAAAAACAGGATGTTGGTGGTAATAGAGGTATAAGGCGCAAAGACGCTGTGCGGCAAACGGATAACCGTATGCAGATTAAACTCGCTTAACAGCTTTGCTTTGATGGCGGACTTCGCGTTATCCGTACCGAACAGAAAACCGTCAGGCAGAATAATACCCGCGCGCCCGTTGTGTTTGAGCCGGTACATAATGACATCCATAAAAAGGTCCGCCGTTTCGCTGCTGCGAAGTTCCATGGGGAAGTTGATTTTGACGGAATCTTTTTCATTGCCGCCGTAGGGCGGATTCATCAGGATAATATTGAAGCGGTCGTCATCCCTGTAATCCCGCACATTTTTATCGAGCGAATTGCCGTGGATAATCACCGGCTCGTCAATGTCATGCAGGAGCATATTGGTGACGCAAAGCAGGTACGGCAGGGCCTTTTTCTCAATGCCATACACACTTTGGTTGTACAGTTCTTTATCCTCAACGGTGTTGATTTGCGGTTCAAGGTATTTGAGTGAAGAAGTCAAAAACCCGCCTGTGCCGCAGGCAAAGTCGCCGATGCTCTCGCCCAATTTGGGCTTTAACATCTGCACCATAAAATCCGTTACGGCCCTTGGTGTGTAAAACTCGCCGCTGCTGCGCTGGGCTTGCAGGTCTTTTAAAATCTGCTCGTATATCTCATTAAAGGCGTGCCGCTCGGCATACTCGGTAAAGTCAATTTCATCAATAACATTGACCACCTGCCGGAGCAGAACGCCGTCTTTCATATAATTATAGCTGTCCTCAAATGCGGTTTTGACAATCGCCTTGCTCATCGGTGTTTTTTCATCAAGGGCGATGTCTTTGAGCTGCGGGAATAATTGCTCATTGACGAAGGTCAACAGCGTCTGCGCCGTCATGGCTTTGCTGTCTTTTTTATCCACCGCCCAATTTCGCCACCTTAACGGCTCGGGTATGATGGACTGAAAGTTTTCATCGTGGAACTCCCACAGCATTTCCTTGGCATCGTACACCTTTAAGAACAGCAGCCACACCATCTGTTCAATGCGCTGGGCATCGCCGTTCACGCCGGCGTCGTTGCGCATAACATCCTGCAATCTTTTAACAACATTGTTTAAACTCATTTTTTAACTCCCGTTCCCTGTTTATGCCGTCATTTTCATTTCTTGTGGCGGCGGGAGCAAGCCCCCGCCCTACTTTTCGTAATTTGATAGCATTGATGTTTATGCTAAATACAATTCGTCCTGCAGTTCTTTCACCGCCGAGATGTAACCGGCTTTGCCCCCGAAAAGCGCCGCGATTTTAAGCGGGCTGCCAAAACGCTGAAAGTCTTTTTGCTCCAAAATCTTTGTATCGCCGATATCCCGTATGCCGTCGTCCATATAATGTTCCAACAGGGCTTGCAAAACCTGCTGCGCCATGGCGGAATATTTGTAAAGATAGCCGCGTTTTTGCACATTGTTTGCCCGCTCCGCTTTGGTCAAAGGCTTTTTGTCAAAAGCGATGTGGCAAATTAAATCAAAATCGTCCAAATCCTTGTGCCCTGCCAGCTCGCGCAGTGCTTCCAGCAAAACGCCGTGCTCTTTGAGTTCGTCAACAATGGCTTCTTTGCGTTCCTCGCTCTTCCATGAGCGCAGGAAATCTTCAAGGGTGGCGTATTCTTCCAAAATGTTTTTCTTGGTGTAATCCGTCAGGCTTTCGGTTATCAGTTTGCCGCCTTTATCGTAATACTGCACCCGCTCGGAAACGATTTTAACAAAGACATCGTCCACACGGTAAATATGGTGGTAATTCTTTCCATCGTCGTTTTCTTCGAAGGGGTTTTTCTTTTCCTGTCCATCTTCACTGCCGGGTATTTCCGTCGGGTCGTCTGTTTCGGGCGGGTCCGGCGGCACGGGGCTTTCATCTTCCTTCGGTTCATACACCTGTACCGGGTCGCCGTCAAAGTCTTTATCCGCAAACAAGCGGCTCGCGTTCCTGAAATCCATAATGGTGAAGAACATCTTGCCGTAGTCGGCTTTGATTCTTGTGCCGCGCCCGATGATCTGCTTGAACTCCGTCATGGAATTGATGTTATTGTCAAGCACTATCAGCTTGGTAGTTTTGCAGTCAACGCCCGTAGTCATCAGCTTTGATGTGGTCACAATGGCGGGATATTTGACACCTTCGTCAATAAAGTTGTCAAGCTGCGCCTTGCCCTCGGGATTGTCGCCGGTGATGCGCATGACATACTTGGGGTTTTCGGCTACCAAATCCGAGTTTTCGTTGACAAGCGCCTGCCGCATACGCTCGGCATGGTTTATGTTGACGCAAAACACGATTGTTTTTGAAAAGCGGTCTGTTTTTTTAAGAAAGGTTGTGATGGTCTGCGCGACTTTCTTTGTCCTGTCGTCAATAATCAGGAGTCTGTCAAAATCTTTCGCTGTGTACTCCCGGTCTTCAATTTCATAGCCGTCAACATCTTCTTTGCCTGCGGGCGGCCGGTAGCCCTGCAAATCCCTGTCAATGCCGATGCGAACAACTTTATACGGTGCCAAAAAGCCGTCTTCAATGCCCTGCTTTAATGAATAGGTGTACACCGGTTCGCCGAAATAATAGATGTTTGAAATATCCGCTGTTTCTTTCGGGGTCGCCGTCATACCTATCTGTGTGGCTGTTGTGAAATAGTCCAGCACCTTGCGCCACCTTGACGCTTCTTTCGCGCTGCCCCTGTGGCACTCGTCTACAATAATCAAATCGAAAAAGTCCGGCTGAAACTGCGTGAAAACTTCAAAATTATCTTCACCCGTCAATTGCTGGTAAAGCGCCATATATATTTCATAAGAGCTGTCCAAAACCCTGTTTTCGACCTTGGTCATCACCTTTTCTAAGGGCTTGAAATCGTTGGTCATGGTTTGGTCAATCAATATGTTTCTGTCGGCCAGGTAGAGGATTTTCTTTTTAATCCCCGCCTTGTGCAACCTGTATATAATCTGAAAAGCGGTGTAGGTTTTGCCGGTGCCTGTTGCCATGACCAAAAGAATTCTGTCCTGCCCTTTTGCAATGGCTTCAAGGGTTCTGTTGATTGCGATGCGCTGATAATAGCGGGGTGTTTTATCGCCCAGCTGAAAATAATACGGTTCCGTTATCAGTTCTTCCTGCTTTTCGGATAGATTCTTTTGCTGCGTGTATCTTTGCCAAAGCTCATCCGGTGACGGAAAATCTTCGAGCGCGAGTTCCTTTTCGGTGCCTTTCGCCATATCGTGCTCGATGAAGCCGTCTCCGTTGGAACTGTAAACAAATGGTATGTCAAGTGTGACGGCGTATTCGATTCCCTGCTGCATGCCGTCGCCAAGGCTGTGGTTATTGTCTTTTGCTTCGATAATCGCAAGGGGCATATTCGGTTTATAAAGAAGAATATAATCTGCCCGCTTCTTTTTGCCTCTGGCAGTCACATTGCCGCGGACGATAACACGTCCATCGGTAAAAGTGAACTCAGCCCTGATTTGGCGGGCTAAATCCCACCCCGCGCCGACAACGGCAGGGGTGATGAATTTCATTTTGATATCTTCCTCGGTGTAAACCTTTTTCTCGCTCATATCAAACCTCACAAACATAGTTGAAATCTATACCGAACAACCCCTATTAGTCGGTAGTTCATTAATAATTGGATATACTGCACTAAATTTGTATTATAACAGGTTTTATTAAAATATCTTTATATCCTACAGAGATAATCATCGGCAAATTGTAGTGTTTCACATCGCGTTCTACCTGACGCTCGCTTTCGGTTTGAACTATTCGGAAATTCCTAATAGTTGCACCCTGTTCCAATTCACTATCTGCAAAAATTTTTGCGATATGTTCATTGATTGTCGGTGTTGTCACATCATACAAAACGCCCATCATTTTTTGCGTAAGCCAAACATTTTCGTCCGCATATACAGCCTCAACGCCGCTCTCACCGCTGGCCGCGATAAATGTTAAATATTCCGCTGCACCAGAACGGATTGTTATTTTATTTTTCTTCTTAGATTTCAAACCAAATCGCCCCCAACCACTTTTTATCTCCCCTGCAAATCCGCCGGCTTCGCGAACATTCCAGAAAGGTCGCCCGTCAATCGTCCCATCTTTTCCTCAAAGCCTTTGTACTCTTTAACGAGCTGATTATATTTTTCTTTCAAGATATGAATACTCCAATTATTGTTTGCTATTATATCATATTTTTATATTACAATCTATAAAACTAGAATAAAAGTTTTCGCATTTGGCATAAACAAGGTGGTTTATACAGCATAGTCCAATGAATGGGATGTCAAGGGGGCAAGGAACGCAATCCCTTCACCGCCCGCGGGGCGGTCCCCTTCCCTTTAACAAGGGACGTAAAACGGGAGGCAAAAAACCGTAGGGGCGATTATTAATCGCCCGCGGGCGCACAAAGTGACGCCCCTACACGGACACGGCACGCCATGTCCTTACGACGGGGACCCGTTTTAACTCGCCTATTGTAGGCGAGCTGGCACCAACGGCGATAGAATATCGCCATGGGACATGAGAGGTAGATGCAAATTTCCTGTATTTACAAATTATCGTCTATAAAGCAATGTTTATTGACAATAATTTGTGTTTTTGGGCATCACTAAAACCGCCATTGAATTGCCAAACGCCATAGGGTATAATCAGTTTATACTTTCAAACTTGAAAGGAACGAACATAAAATGATTTACACCGAATTAACAAAAAAAGCAATGCGAATAGCCTTTGACGCGCACAAAGACCAATTTGACAAGGGCGGTTTCCCCTACATCGCCCACCCTATCCATTTGGCGGAACAGATGGATACGGAAATCGCGGTAATAGTCGCCCTGCTGCATGATGTGGTTGAAGATTCTGACCGGACAATGGAAGAGCTTGAAAAAGAAGGCTTTCCACCGGAAGTTATTCAGACGCTGAAATTCCTCACGCATGATGACGGCAGCGCATACATGGACTATGTGCGGCGGATAGCGGATTCAAACAACAAGTACGCAACGCAAGTCAAGCTGGCGGACCTCCGGCACAACAGCGATTTGACGAGGCTGAAAACGGTCAGCGAAAATGACAATGCCCGCGTTAAAAAATATGCCGAGGCAATTGCAATATTGGAGAACAGCTTGAAAGAGAATTAAAAAAGTGAGCTTCAGGTGGTTGTGAAGCAGATAAAAACGGAAACAAATAAAAAGCGGCCCGATTTCTTTCGGAGCCGCTTAAAATTTCAGTAGTTAGCAAGGCTAAAACGAAAATAACTTTGAAATAATGTTTACAAAATCCTTCAGCCAATGAAGTACTGTGTTTTTAACCACTTTCGTATCGGAATAATTCTTTGCCATGGTCAGCATATCGCTCGGCAGGACAAACTCAATCTTGTCACCGTATTTGCTTTTTAATTTTTCCATTTCACTGTTGATGTACTTATATGCGTTACTATCGCCCAGCGGCGAACAAACATCCCCCTGCGTTACATTGAGCGCATAGAAGGTCGGCTTAAACGGATTCGAATAGACATTTTTAAATTTATTAAAAATAGCGTTGCCGCAGCTGGCTGCAACTACAACCGGTTTATCACCGTAATTATAGACCTTACCGTTGAAGATTCGCCAAAATTCATACGGGTCACCCCATTCAAGCGCACCGATAATGGCAGACTTCTGCATAAAGCTGTTTTGAGCGTTGGAATTTGTCACTCGGGATGATGCAACGGTACGCATGTCCGCCCGGTTCAGAAAATAGTTGTTAATGGCATGCCAGTTGTCCCATGTTTGAGTGTCATTTTTGAACTCATCTTCCCAGATATAAGAAAAACCGGCGGGACCACCCATCAACTCATCATTGTTTGTCCGACGCGACTCAAACCACTCAAGCATCGGTGGCGCAATCTCCAGCAGAGCAGGGTTGATTTCCAGCGCAACCGGATATTTTCCCCGGTCGGTTGTGTTTGACCACATACCCTGCGAAGCCTTTTGATTGAATTGAATATTATCCCCGTCGCTGATATAAACCGATACATACATCACCCCGTTTTTGCCTTTAAGCCCGATATCAATCGGTTTCTGATGATATGTTTTATCCGTCAGGGGGAAGGATGCAAGAAAGGTTGCGTTAACAAAATAATCCGAAACCAGATAGCCGAAGCCTTTCGGTCCGGTGGCGTGAAGCAAGGCGTCGCCGGTGGGGCCGTAGCCCAAAACCACGCCCGGCATCGTATACCCTTCCGCCGTCAATATTTTGTCTATCAACGCTTTTTCTTCACTCACCGTGTAATCAAGCCAAAAAGAAAAGGATTGAGTCGCATAGAGATAATCCCAAATTGAATCGCCGCCGTCACATGCTCCGACATAATTTTTGTTGCACAGCGGTAAAATATTTTGGATACCCCATTCATAAGCTTCCAGCTTGTTATTCCAGCGCGCGGTTAAGTCTTCCTTTACCATGTTTATAGGATACCCACATTCGCCCGTCAATAATGACGCCAGTTCGTTTGAAACAGGCAGACCGTCCGAAACGGATGCCATGTTGACGGCCATCACCATTTGGTAAGGGTCACCGCCACCGGAATCCCAATTGTAGACAAACATTTTTTTGACAAACAGCGCATACTTTTCGAACAGCTCATTCGCGGTCAGTTCATGGAATTCGACGCCGTAAGCGGAAGAAAGATAATTTTTCCACTCTATGTCACTGCCGCATGAGATAATAAAAATAGAAGCATCCTTATTACGGGCAACCAAACCCTGAAGGCAGTATGCCGCAATGCGGGTGTACCAGTCCAAAGACCGCAAATCAAGGCAGTCAATTGCCCCGGTATGCTGTTTCGGCTTGTAAAAAAGGTTGTTCATTGTCATATTGCCAAGCGTTTGCGGCAGACGCTGCGGAACCCCGGCAGCCAATACAGGCGGACTCAGCGGTGTGAAGATATCAGGCGGAACAACCTGTTCAACAGAGGTTTGGGCTGCAACCTTTGCCGCAAGCGGAACGATATAAGCTGAATTACAGGGAACAAGCATCGTTATTGCCATGCAAACCGTTATAATAAATGCTGCTGCTCGTTTCATTGATGTCCCTCCAAAATTGTAATATCCATGCAATATATTGTATCACCGATTATTTAATAACACAAGACAAACTGATTACAGTTACCCAATGATAATTCAAGGGGCGAAAATGAGCCTTCTTTGCGCAGGTTTTTTCTTGACGACCGGCTTCAAACAGAGTAAAATTCAGACAAGCACAAATAAATGAAAACAGAATAAATCCGGAAAGGGTTGGCTGTAATGATGGACTCGATAAAATTTTTTTTAAAAACGCTTATCCCCTATGCGCTCATAGCGGCTCAGTTTTTAAATCTTTTAGTAAATGGGGCAATATTCGAAAAACAACCGGTTGAGGACGGCACATCGGCCACCCTCGCCGTCTATGAAAAAGATGTGTTCCGGGCTCGGCTGCTGGCGGGCGGATATTACGACAGCTACTGGCACGAGGGGCTCAGCATACTGACGAACAAACCGCACAACGACATTGAATCCTGCTGGGGGTACTGCGGGCTTTTGTCGCTGTCCTACAAAATGGCGATACTTGATAAAAAAAATATCGGCAGATGTGAAAAAGTCGTCGAAGGTCTGCGCTATTTCCGCCGTGAAACTGCCGATGGCAAGTTCAACGGCTACGGTGTCTGGCGCAACAACTTAAAAGACAAATCCACCGCCGGCGTTTCGTATGACGATGACATGTGGTTGGCGCGGGACCTTATCGGGCTTTATGAACTGACTGGGAAGATTAAATACCTTGACCTGGCGAAGGAAATCGCGGATTTTATCATTGAATATGCGTTTGTTGACCTGGACCCGCAAATGTTCAGGGACTATGGATTTACGGTTGACGAAGCAACGCCGCTTGGCGGATTTTACTGGAATGAGGACCATCAGGCGCTGCATGCCTGCTCTAATGGGCCGGCTGTTCAGCTGCTCGCCGCACTTTACCGACTCACGGGCAACCAAACTTATCTGCAGCACGCTGTGAAGTCCTACAATTTTTTGCAGTACCTTGTGAAGCCTGAAGGCGTTTTGTTTGACCTAATGGTATTTGAAAAGGACAGCGAAAACAATATCACCGGTATCATTCACCCCGACGGACCGCCGTATTCCTACAACAGCGGTTCCCCCATTACCGGCGCGGTGGAACTTTACCGGGCAACAGGCGAAACAAAGTATTTAGACACGGCGAAATATTGGGCAAAGTCCGCCGATGCGTTTTTTGCGAAGGACAGCAGTGTTGCCGGGGTAAAAAGCTACCCTGTCGGCAATGTTTGGTTCAACTTGATTCTGCTCAACGGCTATACCGCCCTCGCGCCCTATGATGCGCAGAACTCCGCCATTTATATCGGCCATATGCAGAGCTCGATTGATTACGCGTATGACCACTACCTCAGTGCGGGTGACGGGCGGCTTTACGGCCGGTTTTTGCCGGGCGACTGGGTAAACGGCTGGGGTGACAAGAACCCGAAAGAAATGTGGGTGTTGGACGCGAGCAGCCAAGCTGAGATTTACGCGACAATGGCGGTTTACGAAAAAGCGATTAGTGGTTAGTGGTTAGTGGGCAAAATACCAAAGATCCCTCGTACTTGGCTCGCCTTTGTAGCGAGCCGGCACCAAAGGCGATAGTATATCGCCATGGGACATGAGAGGTAGATAAAAATCCGCCGAAAGGCGACTGGGATATCAAAAAGAGGCCCTTAAGGAGCCGCTTTTAATATTATTTTATGTTTAATAGCCGAAGTATTTCAATTCAAATTCCTTAAAGAGTTTGTCATAACGCGCGCTGCAATCCGGGTCGCTGCTTAAGCCGTGGTCTGAGTTCGGGTACAGAATAAGTTCGCAAACTCCACCCGCTTCATAGAACGCGTCGTAAATATCCGTACCCTGCGAATACCTAACAAGGTAATCCTTTTGACCCTGTGCGACGATAGATGGCGGTGAATCTTTTTTGATATAAAATATGGGAGACGCAGCTTGCAGATCAGCCGTCAAATCATTAAACGTGGTTGAATTCAGTGTTTTATCAATCAGCCCCGATACGACCGCATAAAACCCGTTTGTATCAATACTTTCCTTAAAAAATTTGGGGTCCGTAAAGTTTGAGGGACCGCATTGACTGGCGCAGAACGCAATCTCCAACGGTGAAACATCTTGATTTTTGTAAGCATACATCATTGCAAGGTGTCCGCCCGCGGAAGCGCCAGTAAACGCCGCCTTTTTAAGGGTTATCCCCTGTTCCGCAGCCTTTGCTATGGCAACTTCCAAAGCGGAGTTAATATCAGCGAGCATATCAACTAAATGCACTCCCTCGCCAAGCATTCTGTAGTTCATTGTCATCGCGGCATAATCGCGCTTGGCAGTTTCTTTGCAGGCGGATTGATAAACATCCTTATCCCCGCCGGACCAACCGCCGCCGTGAATATAGACAACAATGGCCGAGCATTTGGAGTATGATGATTTCGGCAGATAGAGGTCAAACTTCTGCGCCGCGGATGAACCGTAGCTCAAATCCTTATACTCGGCAACCTGCATAAACAGCATGCTGAAGAAAGAAGTAATCGTTGTGATAATCGCGAGGAAAAACGCGGATACCTTTGTAAAAAAATCAGCCATTTTATTCAATTCCTTTCACACTTAGTATGTAAAACATATTACCATTAACAACAGAGATTTACAAGCGGAAAGTGATATAAACGGTTAACTCGGATTGACCGAAAAGCAGATGAAAACCCGTTTCAAATATTTATTGCCAAACGGTTTCTGAAATAGTATGATATCGGTAACATAAACTTTCCAAATTGATTGAAAAGCGAGGTCGTTATTTTGCATATTCTTGATCAAATAAGTGCCGATGTTTCTTCTATGCCGAGTTATAATATCCTCTTTTTGATTGCGGCTATGCTTCCCGCTGTTGTGCTTTGCATTTATGTTTACCGCAAAGACCGGGTTGAAAAAGAACCGGTCTGGCTTTTGATGCTGATGCTTGCACTCGGTGCGCTTTGCGTATTCCCCGCTATATTTTTTGAATCTTTCGCGGAGGTTTTTGAAAACGATCTCGCCGCAAGAATAGGCGAAATTCAGAGTGACGGCACGGTTCTAATGAACACATTTAACTATTACGGCTACCAGTTCATTCATTATTTTTTAGTTGTCGCGTTTGTGGAAGAAGGGCTGAAATGGCTCGTTATCTTCCTGTTCATCAGGAAAAACAAAAACTTCAATTCGCTTTTTGACGGGATTATTTATTCGGTGTTTGTTTCGCTCGGGTTTGCTGTGCTTGAAAATATCATGTATGTTTTCCAATATGGCTTGGGCAATGCGGTTTTACGAGCTGTTACTGCTGTGCCGGCACACACATTCTTCGGTGTATTTATGGGCTATTTCTTCAGTCTTTACAAAATCCGCAATGTGAAGGCCTTCTATGAAAAAAGTTGGGGTAAAACGGAAAAATCTTTAAGAACCGGAGGCAAGGCTAAATATTACTTGGTATTAAGCTTTTTTGTGCCAGTTTTTTTGCACGGCCTTTATGATTTTTCCACTGAGTTTACCATATTTTCGGTTGCTTTTATTGGTGTTCTCGGTTTTCTTTATATTATTTCATTCCGTAAAATCCGCAGAATTTCAAAAGAAGATAAGTCGATTGAGTATATTGCTGGTCAGGAGATGCTTAAAGAAAACCCGGATGTCAGCGCAGCAATTTCTTCGCAGCGGAAATAACCCGGCGGCGGAAATATTGCGTCTTATCCATATAAAAGGCAGACTGTTTGTTGACAGTCTGCCTTTAAATATTTAAGTTTGTTAAGTCATACGCCCTTAAAAAACAGTTTTTCAACCGAGCCGCTTAAAATATCACCCGCACCGGAGTTAGCTGTAAGCCATTGTAAGCGGAGCTCTTCGGGGATGATTACCGGCATACGGTCATGGATAAAAGCGAGACCTTCCGCCGCAGGGCGGGTTAAAATGACAAATTGCGGCACGGAGGCGGTCGCGTCAAACCTGTAAAGCCCAGCCATATAGATAGGCGCATGCAGTCCGATTGCATATTTTTTCTTTATTGAGCCGATTTTTTCCCATTCAAAATAGTTGGTTGCCGGCACAAGGCAGCGCAAACCGGCGAATGATTTTCTAAACATCGGCTTTTCGTCCGCCGTTTCCAGCCGTGCGTTAATCACCTGACCTTTGCCGTCAAAACGGGGGAACCCCCATTTCATCAGCGTCGGAGTTTCCGCGGTAACAACCGGCACGATATCGGTAGGGAAAATCTCACCGGTTTTCATTTCGGCAAGCTCCGGTTTGTTTTCAAATTTTTCACTAATTTGTTCAATGATTTTTTTTATTTCGGGCGCATCGTACTCCGATGCAATAAAATACCGTCCGCACATAACAACCTCTCCTAATACTAAAACACTGTGGCGGCTTTCATCACATTAACAAACAAATTGAACATTGATTTGATGATGTCGGTTATCACCTGAAAATCGGTAATCGGGTCAGCAGAAGCAGTTGCTCCACCCGAAACGCCATAGGCTTCAAGCGTTACATTCAAATCCCCGGGAGCGAAAGCATCCACCGTTATACCCTCAATTAGGGGTTTTATGACGGCGGAAAGTATTTTTTCCGAGGCGGTTTTAGCAAAAATGAGCTTAGCCGCCCGCGTGTAGGAAGCATCATTAACAATCAGACCCGTTCCGGATAACCCCAAGCTTTTAAAAAGTTCCCGGGCCGCATCATTGGGGATATTGACAAATGCATACACCAAACCGGCTTTTAATGTCTGCAAAAACAGTTGTACTTCCGGCGAATCATAAGGCGTATTTTCGTCTCCGCTGAAAAGTCGCGTGACGAGAAAAGCAATCAGATCCGAAAACCTTGTGTAGCTGCTCGGCGCAATCTTTTCGCCGACGCTTTTAGCAATTTCCTCCACGCTGTCGATTGCCGGCGTACCGGCTTTATCATATATCGGGAGAGCCAACGCTTTGCCGAAAACCGGCATAGCGAGACTAAGCGCATTATAGGCTGCTGAGTCTTTTTCAATTTTGAGCCAGCCTGCGACTTTTCTGGGGGTTCCGACATATTCATTGATATAACGGCACATACCCGCTTGAAAATAACCATAGCTGTATGCATGAAAATCAGTTTTTATCAGATCAAGCTGAGCTTGATTATAACCGGGTGCCAGTTCAGAAATATTTAGTTTGTCAATGTTGCTGGTTTCCACTTTAACAGCCGAATCCGAAAAAGTAATATTGCGGTAAGAGTTCGGGTAGTTTACCAGTGAAGTTGTTTCAATGTCGTATATTCTATTGCCGTTAGCAGAAACTGCGGCGGTAATGTCATTTGCATGCTTATGGCCGGTAAAAACGACTTTTATTCCGCTGTCCGCAAACAAGGCAGATAACTTGCGGTAGTCTTTCACCGTGTCGCCCACAATGCCTTGTATTTTGAAATGTGCCAGCAGGCTGTGGTGCATCATCCCCACCAGCTTTTTGCCGTCCGCTTTTGTCGCGGCAATCTGCGTTTTTATCCATTTTAAAAGGTCCGCGCTGATTTGCCCGCCGTCCTCGCCGTAAATACAGGAGTCGATGGCTAATAGGCGATAGCCGTTTGCAAGCTCCGCGGTATAGGAAGCGGAGTTTTTATCACTGGCAAGCGCCTCGTTATAACCGAAGTCGGCATAAATTGATTTGAATTCCGCCAGATTAATATAATTGCTGTCCGAAATACTGCTGACATCATGGTTGCCATTGATGATAAATATGCTCTTTCCGGTTCTTTTTTCAAACTGTTTAAACTTGTCTGCAAGGGCAGTGTGTTCTCCGCGTAATCCATTGTCGGAAAGGTCGCCGGCTATCAACAGAAAGTTTGACGCAGACGCTTCGAACCTTGAGAGCAGTTCTGTCATAATCGCATCCGATTCGTAAGTCAGCTCGCCCTGAATGTTGGTGTACCAGTAAAGCGGGTCGCCGGGCAAGCCGTTTTCCTCCCCTATCGGCCCGAGCATGCTCAGCGGGGAGTAGTGGCAGTCGGCTGCCACAAGCAGCGAAAGGGGCGCCTGCGCGCCGGCATTCAGCATGGCGGAGGGAACAATAATCAGCACACTCATCATGAAGCAAAGTAATTGTTTCAGCTTTCTTTTCATCAAATCAACCCTTTCCTGAATTTTTTAGATTGCCCGTTACCGCTAACAATTATTTGCAATTTACTCTTTTGGTTTGGCTACTTTTATGATTTTAACGATAAACCCGATAAGTGTACCGAAAACGCCCACCAAAATAAAAATAAAAAACAATGCGCCCGGCGCCTGCATTTTTACCATGCCGATTGTGATAAAAGTAAACAAGAATAAAACCATGAGCTTTAAAACACAGAGCAGACTCCTTGTTACGGTGTAAACCCTTTCTTTGTTTTCATCCGTCAATTTAACCGGCACATTCCAAGTTTTCGGAAAAAATGAAACAACGGTTAATAGCGCATACATGAACAAGCCTATAACCGGGAGCATAAGCAGTGAGTTCTTGCTGCCCCAGCCGTTAACCAGCCCGCTCGCGTCATAATGCGTCGGTATTCTGGCCGGTAAGGATGACCAGTTTGAAACCAGGTATGCAGATAAAAAAATCAACACGGCAACAGACAGCAATTCAACCCATTTTTGAAATCCTGTAAATTTGAGCTTTTCTTTCATAATAATGCACACCTTTCATTTGTTTGTGAAGATTTACCTCCACATATGATTCAAAAAAGCCTATACTCTAACCAATTGTTATTCAATTACCGAAAACAAATCTTAATACCGGATTTCTGACAGCGGTTGTTTCATCGGGGCGGCCGACAGGCGTTGACAATGGCGCGTCGTGAAGCGTCTGCGGATTTTCAAAAGCCATCGCGTACACTTCTTTAAAAGCCTGTATCGCATTGTCCAGTGTTTCTCTGCTTTCGGTTTCGGTCGGTTCCAACATCAATGCTTCATGCACAATCAGCGGGAAATACATGGTCGGTGGGTGAATACCTTTATCCACAAGTCCTTTTGCAATGTCGGAAGCGGTTATGCCGGTCTGCTTTTTAAGCGATTCGAGCGACATAACAAATTCGTGCAAGCATGGCCCTTCAAACGGAACATCATAGGTATCTTTCAGCTTGACCATCATATAGTTTGCGTTGAGCACGGCGTTTTCGCTCACTTCTTTGATTCCCTCAGCACCGATTGACATGATATAGGCCAGCGCCCTGACGCAAACCAAAAAGTTGCCGTAAAAACTGCGCATCATGCCGATTGATTTTTCCGGTGCTGCAAAGTAGTATTTACCATTATTACATTCAACAATCGGTGCCGGTAAAAATGGCTGAAGCTTTGCCTTGCAGGCAACCGGACCGCTGCCGGGGCCGCCGCCGCCATGCGGGGTGGAAAAAGTTTTATGCAAATTGAGGTGCATCACATCAAAGCCCATATCACCGGGGCGGGTGATACCCATAATAGCGTTCATATTCGCGCCGTCATAATAGAGCAGCCCACCTGCCTTATGTACAATTTCAGCGATTTTTTCGATATTTTTGTCGAAAAGTCCGACCGTGTTCGGGTTCGTCAGCATCAAAGCGGCGGTATCGTCACCGAGTGCTTTTTCAAGCTCAGCCAAGTCAACCATGCCTTCCGGCGTTGACGGTATGTTGATAACATCAAAGTCCGCCATCGCGGCGCTGGCCGGGTTTGTGCCGTGAGCGGAATCGGGTACAATTAATTTGTTGCGCTGTGTTTCGCCCTTATCCGTTAAATATGCCTTAATCATCGCAAGGCCGGTAAATTCGCCGTGCGCACCCGCCGCAGGCTGCAGAGTTATGGCATCCATTCCGGTTATCTCGCAGAGGTATCCGCCTAAAGTTTCCATAGCTTCCAGGCAACCCTGAACGGTTTCCGGCGGCTGAAGCGGATGAATACCGGTAAAACCTTTTAAAGCGGCTGCGTCTTCATTTATTTTCGGATTGTATTTCATGGTGCAGGAACCCAAGGGGTAAAAGCCGTTATCCACACCATAAGCCCTGCGGCTTAAGTTTGTGTAATGCCTGACCAAATCGATTTCGGCCACTTCGGGCAAATTCATCGGAATTTTCCGTTTGAATTCATCCGGCATTTCTGCGGTACAGCCTTCGCACATGTTGATGGAGGAACAGCGTCTGCCGGCTTTGCTTTTTTCAAAAATCAGCTCGCTCATTTTACCGCCTCCTTCAAGATATTTACAAGAGCATCAATTTCTGCTTTGGTATTGAGCTCGGTAACACACCAAAGGATGCTGTTATTATTGTTATTTTTAAGCGGAAGACCGCCCAACATGTTGTTTTCGGCAAGTTTTGCCATTAATTGCTCAGTATCAACAGGGCAGTCTGTTACAAACTCGTTGAAGAAAAATCCGTCATATGTAAAGTTAAATCCCTTTACGGAAGTGATTTGTTCTGCCGCATAGTGCGCTTTCGCATAACATTGCTCCGCAACCTCTTTCAACCCCTCTTTGCCCATTGCCGCGCAGTAGATGGTTGAAATCAGTGCGCAAAGCGCCTCGTTTGAGCAGATGCTCGAACATGCTTTTTCTCTTCTGATGTGCTGTTCCCTTGCCTGAAGAGTTAAAACATACGCTATATTGCCTGACTTATCGGATGTCTGCCCGACTATTCTGCCGGGGAGCCTTCTGGTGTTTGCCGTCATAACAGACATAAACCCAAGGTACGGACCGCCGAAACTGAGCGGCAACCCCAAAGGCTGAGCCTCGCCGACGGCTGCATCCGCGCCGTATTCGGCGGGCGTTTTCAAAATTGCGAGTGATGTCGGATAGCATCCCATAACTAACTTTGCGCCTGCTGAATGTGTCAGCTCGGCGATTTTCCCGGCATCCTCAACCAAACCGAAAAAGTTCGGCTGTTCCATATATAAACAAGCGGTGTTATCGTCAAGCGCACTGTTCAAAGCATCCAAGTCCGTTTTGCCGTCTTTTGCGGGTATGATGACAAGTTCCGAACCTGCTGCGGTGCAATAGGTTTTAATAACCTCTAAAGTCATCGGCTTCACCGCGCCGGAAACGATTGCTTTCACTCGCTTGCGTTCTTTGAACATGGAGATTGCTTCGGCCGCTGCCTGAGCGCCGTCATACACACCCGCGTTTGAAACATCCATGCCGGTAATTTCGCATATCATTGTCTGGTATTCAAAAATAGCCTGCAAAACGCCCTGACTCATCTCGGCTTGGTAGGGTGTGTAGGCTGTCACAAATTCCGAGCGACCGGCAAGATGGCGTACAACGCTCGGAATAAAGTGTTTATATGCGCCCGCTCCCCTGAAACAGGTTCTATAAACCTTGTTTTTCTCTGCCATTGCTTCAAGCGCATCCATTACTTCGATTTCACTTTTCGCCGAAGGGATTTCAAGTTTTCTGCCAAAGCGAACGGCTTGCGGGATTGAAATCAATAAATCCTCAACGCAGGTTTTGCCCATGGCAAGCAGCATTTCTTCCCGCTCGGCGGGGGTGTTTGGAACATAGGACATCAACTACACTCCTTATCACAATGAGTTAAATCAATAATTAATATGCTTTAGGGCAAGAGCGCTGCCCTTGCCCCATAATATTTTTGATAGTAAGATACTTATTCTTCTTCGGCAAGAAACTTCTCATAAGCCGCTGCATCAAGCAGTTCATTGCTTTTAACAACATCGTCAAGTTCAACAAGCCATGAACCGTAAGGGTCGGCGTTAATTCGCTCAGGATAGTCGAGCAGTTCTTCGTTAACACTGACAACAGTGCCGCCAATGGGTGAATACACATCAGAAACAGCTTTAATCGACTCAATATCACCAAGAATTTCACCCGCACTCAGGCTGTCGCCCTCATCGCAAAGGTTAATGAATGCTACATCGCCCAATGCATCCTGTGCATGGTCGGAAAGGCCAATTTTAGCTGTACCCTCGGCGGTAAACTTTACCCATTCATGTGATTTTGCAAAGAATAAATCGCTTGGTATTTCCATTATAATTTCTCCCTTAAAATTAATTGAGATATTTTAAATTTTGCTTTGTTTTTTATAGAACGGTAGATTAACGACTTTTGCCTTTAAGCGTTTGCCTCTGACTTCAATTTCCAGCTCATCGCCCTCATTGGCATCTTCAATGCCAACAAGCGCCATGGCAACAGCTTTTTTAATAAACGGGCACATAGTTCCTGAAGTGACAACGCCGATTTCCCGCTCACCGGCAAACACTTTGTCGTGGTCGCGGGCAATGCCCCGGTCTGTCAGTTCCAACCCAATCCGCTTTATTTTCGGTTCGCCCTTCGCTTGCAGCGCTGCCTTGCCGATAAAATCATCTTTTGTCATCTTAACAAAAAATCCTATTCCGGTTTCAAACGGTGTGATAACATCGTTCATCTCGTGCCCGTAAAGCGGCATAGCGGCTTCCAAACGCAAGGTGTCACGCGCACCCAAACCGCAGGGTATTAAACCTAAATCTTTACCGGCTTCCATCAGCTTTTCCCACAGTGGGGCGGCATTTTCGTTGGCGGTGTAGAGTTCATAGCCTTCTTCGCCGGAATAACCGGTTTTTGAGACGATGCATTCAAATCCGCCTACATCAACGCCTTGTGTAAAGCTGTAATACTTTACAGGAAGATTTTCTTTGTCTGCAAGATTAATAACAATTTGATAGGCGTTTGGCCCCTGAACGGCGATTTGCGCAAGGTCTTGGGATATGTCCTTGAACTCGACATCACCGCTGATGTAGCTTTTAATCCATTCGACATCCTTATCATGGTTGGCGGCATTCACCACAAGCATGTAATCGTTGTCGCCTATTTTGTAAACAAGTAAATCGTCAACAACTCCGCCGTTTTCATTGCACATGGGAGAGTATTTCACCTGGCCGTCATACATAACCGAGCAGTCGTTTGTAACAAGCATTTGAACATTCTTAAGGGCATCCATACCTTTTAAAGTAATTTCGCCCATATGCGAAACATCAAAAAGCCCAGCGGCGGTTCTGACGGCGATATGCTCAGCGGCAATGCCGGTTTGGTATTGCACAGGCAACAAATAGCCTGCGAACGGTACGATCTTACCCCCATATTTTACATGGGTGTCGTACAGTGGTGTTTTCAATTCCAACTAAATCATCCTTCTCACAATATTTCCGTAATCTATTATGAAAAGTATAATACTACCGTTTTGCAGTGTCAACCTAAATGAGCCTATTCGTATATGTTTGTAGGCTCAAACTAAATTCCAAAATATGCGACCGCATTATTGTAGGAAATGTCCTTAACAATCTGCCTGAGCGTTTCCATATCACGCGGATAAAGTCCATCCTCTACCATATCTCCGATTAACCCGCACAGTATACGGCGGAAATATTCATGACGAGGATAAGAAAGGAAGGAGCGTGAATCCGTAACCATCCCGACAAACTTCGCTAAAACACCGGTGTTCGCAAGCGTCTTCATTTGCTCGCGCATACCGTCAAGGTTATCATTAAACCACCATGCGGAACCAAATTGAATTTTGCTTGCAGCCTCGCTGTTTTGGAAATTGCCGAGCATAGAACCCAAAACATAGTTGTCTTTTGGATTAAGTGTAAATAAAACGGTTTTTGGCAGATTTCCTTCAACAGCCAGACTATCCAAAAAGTGTGATAGCCTATCAGCGATTTCATGGTCTGTCATAGAGTCAAAGCCCATATCCGGCCCTATCTTATTGAACATAGCTGTGTTATTGTTGCGGATAACGCCGATGTGAATCTCCATTCCCCACCCTAAACGGGCATATTCCTTTGCCAAAGCTCTCATAAGCTCTGTGCGGTATTTGTCCGTTTCATAAGCAGAAAGCACCGCGCCGGATAAAGCCTTTTTAAATATTGACTCAAGTTCGTTTTCGTCGGCTCTTGTGCACGGCACATAAGCAAAGGCGTGATCACTCCCGCGGCAGCCCATCGTCGCAAAAAACTCAATTCTTTCTTTTAACGCGCTGACCAGCCCTGCGAAATCCGTTATTTTTTTATCCACCCTTTGTTCAAGGCTCGCAAGCCACGGCAAAAAGCCGGGCAGGTCCACACCCAGCGCTTTGTCCGGGCGGAAAGCCGGCAAAACGCGGCACTTAAAGCTTTTATCCTCCGCAATCAGCTTGTGGTATTCCAATGAGTCCGCCGAATCATCGGTGGTGAAAATACAAGCGACATTTGAGGCGGTCATCAGCTCACGCGGCTTAAACCCGCCTGCGGCAATTTTCGCGTTTGCCCGCTCCCAAATCTCATCGGCTGTTTTTTCACTTAACGGCTCATATATATCAAAATAACGCTGAAGCTCCAAATGCGTCCAGTGATAAAGTTGGTTGCCGATTAAACTTGGCATGACTTTTGCCCATGCCTTAAACTTTTCGTAACTGGATGCCGAACCGGTTATATATTCCTCATCTATCCCGTAAGAGCGCAGCGCCCGCCATTTGTAATGGTCGGCCATGAGCCACAAAGCGGTAATATCGGCAGGCTGCCTGTTTTCGTAAATCTCTTTCGGGGAAATGTGGCAATGCCAGTCAAAAATCGGCATTTCCGCCGCAGCATGGTGAAAAAGTTCTTCCGCCGTTTCGTTGTTAAGCAAAAATTCCCGTGACATAAAGGTTTTCATAAAAATACCTATCTTTCAAAAAATATACAAAATAAAAAGTGGTTTTGAAGAAGTTTTCTAATAATCCGCTAACCACCGACCACTGACCACAAAGAACTATTTTGCCGCCTTAACCTTTGCCATCATGCCGGTAAACACTTCAGCGATTTTGTAAGCGGTGTTGGGTCCCAAAGAGTTTGTTTCTTCATAATGCCTTCTGCCGCTTTTGTCTTTTCCACCGTCGAAGTAGGAAGACAGAGGGTCAAGGAAAAAGTCATTCGGTGTAACAATATAACCGATTTCGTCATTTGAAAGACCGAAAACAAGAAGATTTTCATCCCCTGCTATTTCTCTGAGTGGCGTCGGATTGATTTCAGGTGCCTTGCCTTCCGCAGTTTCCGCAGCGCTCATATAACCGCCGTAAACAAGCTCCGGGAAGATTTCACCGGGCAGGAGAAGCATTTTGAGCGAGTCGATTTCGAAATAGGTAAGTTCGGTTTTAAGTGCGTATCCTGTATATTTATCCGTGCTGATTGCTGACTTTTGAGCGCTTAGAAGGCCAAACTTTGCAGCGGAAAGAAGTGCGAAATTCTGCGCTTCGGCATAAAACTCTTGCTTTATCATGCTGATTCTTGGTGCAAGTTTTACTTCATTGTCAATTGCAAAAGCCGCTTTGGCTAGCGTTTCACCCGCGATTTTTGTCGATTCAATATTGTTTTCGTGGAGTTCTTTCATCCGGATAAGTCCACCGATAGCCCCGACAAAATAAATTGTTTCGGCGCCCGTTTCCTTTTTGACTTTCTCACGCAAATAGTACGGAAAGTCAGCGCTGACAAGGGAATTGTCACCCAGCATTGATTCGGAATGCGAGGCAAAGTTGATGAAATAAATCTCTCTGGTACCATCGTTCGGTACAAAGCGCAGACGTGTGAGAATATCCGAAAAAACGATAGGAGGCCTTGAATCTCTCAGAATATCAGGCGCGGCATGACTGCCTAAAAACAAAGAGCCTTCTCGCCTGTCTTCATATGCGGCCTCAACAACTTTTTTGATACCTTGGAAAATAATTTGCATATATTTTTCGTTTCTGCCCGTAAGCGGCAGATTTCCCCACATGCCCATAGTGTCGATTCCTGCATGATTATGCGTACTTAAAATATTTACTGACCTGCATCCCGATTTTTTAACGAAGTCAGTCAGCAACGCTTTGGCTGACATAACATCCTTGCTTACCATGCCAATATCATCAACGGAGACGAAAACTACTCCGCCCTTGCCTGAATTATCGTCAAGCCAAACAGCGCTAGCTGTCATTGGGTCATGAACACCCTGCGCCGGGTTCCACGGCCGGTAACCGGCAATGTAGTATTTTTTCTTGTCAATATCAGCAGGCATTACATCAGTTTTTGCGAAACCGGCGGTGAAAAATTCTGACTTTGCCTCGCCGGCCTTGTCAAAAATTCCATCGGCTACAGGTGCGCCGGGTGACTTTTTTGCCATTTTTGCACCGCCGACGGCGAAGCGCTTTGTAAATACCTTTGTCAATAAACCTATTGTGCTCATCATGTTACCTCCAAATTATTAATATAAATTCCAAACCAAGCGAGCTGAATCTTTGCACTTTCGAGTGTTTGAAACAAACTAATTCACTATAGCATATCCACAAATAAATGCAAGTAAAAACAGGAAATAATCGGCAGAAAAACATTAAAAAGCTATTGCAATAAAACTGAAAGTATAATATTATATAAAAATATTTGACTGGAAAGTGGGAGTTCATTTGCTAACCTTGAAAAAATCCACATGTGTTATTACCGCTATTTTACTTGCTTTATTTGTACTTTCAGCCTCAGCAAGCGCAGTAACCGTTGATGGAGTGCTTGAAAACATTGAGTGGCAAGGCAGTGAGCCGTTTATTGTTTTTAAGTCAGGTGTACCGACAAACTGTTTAATTAATTTTGCAATGATGAAGGTTAAGACAGACAGCAATGAGCAAGCGGTTTACTTAGGTTTTCAGGCAACGCAGGATAATACTCATGCGCTTGTTGCAGACAACGCACTTGCCGGTGTAAGGATAAACTTAAAGGATAATGAATATGTCGTTTGCACCCAAAGCGGAATAAGCGATTATGACGTCAACGCTTACAATATGATTTCAAAAATTATTATAGGGTCGAACAATGATTTTACCGTCGAAGTTAGAATCGGTTTTAAATACGGCATCCCCGAAAAGGCCCTGCAGGGTATTCAGATAGTGGACGGTGACGGAAGCCCTTCAAATTATTACAATTGGTCTGTTGTGCAGACAACCGAGGCAACTACAACAGAAAAGGCAACTACCACAAAAGAAACAACGACTAAGGCACCGACAACAAAAAAAGAAACAACCACAAAAGAAACAACAACTAAGGCGCCAACAGCTATAAAGGAAACTACCACAAAAGCACCAACTACCAAAAAGGAAACCACAGCAAAGGAACCCACGACTATATCAACTACAGTAAAAGCGACTACCGCAAAAGTGACCACCATTAATGCGACAACTGCGAAAGCAACTAGTTCAAAAACAACGATCATCAAAGAAACGACCACTCAAAAATCGGCTGTAACAACCAAGTATTTTCAAAACACCACGAAATCAACCTACCCCGCATCCATCTATAGTGAAGAGATGCAAACCTCAGCCGCCATCTTAACAAGTGCAGTGCAGCCTGCACAATTACAGACATCGCAAACGGAACCAAGCGGAACAACTTATTCGAATGATGCAACCGATGTCGCCGCAAATTCAACCGGCATTAGCAAATCTAAACAAATCGCGGCAATTGCAGTTGCGGTTTTGCTGATTGCTATTGCAGTCTGTTTGTGTGTTTATGCCGGGGCACCAAAGAAAACGGTTAAGCCAAGCGGGATTGAAGAGCAAGAGAATGAAGATGTCAATTTTTAATGAATAAAATAAAATAATACATTATATAGTAACATTGCAGCCCCACAACACTATCGGTTGTGGGGCTTATTTTAAATTTTTATATCTACTAAGGATGTTAAATTACCACCAAAATTGGCAGACTTATTCAGTTAAATGCTGAAATAATAATACCTGCTGCTATAATAATCATTGCAAAAACAGACTCTTTCCACGGTGAATCTGCTTTTGTTTTTTTATAGAATGAAAAATTAATTGCAAAGAGACCTGAACAATAAATGAATGCAATAGCCGGAATCAAATATTTGATTACCGAGTTTGGTAAAAAATAGTTGATAATCGGAAAGGAAATCATAAGAATTGACTGGATAAAAAATCCCAGTCCGACCAATTTCATTAGCGACAGGATTATAAGTTTAACCGGTTCTTCAATATCATCCCAAAGTTTACCTGAAGACTGTTCATAAAAAGGCAGCATTTTTTTAGATGAAAAGTTTTTTAAAGTCATAATAACACTTATCAAACCAATAAGAAAATAAAGAATGGAAGGTAAAAAAATAAATATTTCTTTAATATAAAGCCACCTTTTTAAACAAAATTTATTTTAGAACTGTATTCCCAGAGCAGTTTCATAAAAATAAAGTAGTCATCCAATGTGACATCCGGTGGGGTTTGATGGTCAACGCCGGGAATATAACCGCCGGAGCGAATTGCAGGCAAAATCCTTTCGAATTCCGCTCGCATGGCTGCCTCCCCTTTATGCATAACCGTTTTATCATACGCACCTATCATAATCAAATCGGGGTATTTTTCGCGGATTCTGTTAACATCCACACCCGCCATTCGTTCTAGCGGCAAAATGCCCTGAATTCCGCCATCTAAAAACCATGGGATCAGCGGTTCAACATTGCCGTCGGTGTCAATAAGCACCTTTGTCCCTTTGGCCTTCAAGAGCGGTGACAGTTCCTTGTAATAAGGCAGCACAAATTCATTGTACTGTTCCCGCGAAAGCATTGGACCGCCGTTGTAAGACATATCCTCCGCAAAGGTCATAAATTTTGGCGTAATAAGGGAGTAAACAACCTCAATGCATTTTTTGTGATATTCGCACAAATCGCGATTTATGGTCTGCATCAGTTCGGGGTAATCATAAAAAGCAAAGAGATGGTTTTCGATACCGAAAAGTGTGCGGGGAAACCAGAAAAACCCTTCCAGCGAAAGCCAATATGCAAAATCATCATTTTTGTGTTCTTTTAAAAAACTTTTAATACTTTTTTCGCCTTCAAGCAATAGTTTGTCCGTGTAAAGATATTTTTTGATTTTTGCATAATCTTTCTCGTCATACATAATTGGCGCGCCGTGCGAAAGCGCTCGCGGGCAGCCGTTATCACGCACAGGCAGCCAAAACTGATGAAGCTTATCCTGTCCGAAGAAGTCCTTGATGTCTTCATTATCTTTAGCGCTCTTCGGCAGCCCTTGCTCGCGCCAATTATCAATGGTTTTATCCCACCAGCCTGCCCACTCGATTACCGGCGTGCGGTCTGCATCTTTGGAAAATGAAAGGATTTTATCAAAGCGCTCCGTATTTTTCATGTTTTAATAACTCCTCTGCTTTCAATCAGTTTGTCAAGTATTTCGGCTGCGCTGCCCACAAGCTCCACGCAGGGACGCTCCTGGTAATAATGTTCAGTTCTCGCTTCCGGAATCGGATTTTGTTCCTCCAAATCAAGTCCCAGCAAATCTCTGCAGCTGATCGATTTATTTTCTTCTTTAAACAGATGGGCAAGCGACTGAATCAACGCGTAATGTTCTGCCTTAGCGGCTTCATCCAAGGGGTCTGCATAGCCGTATATACACCCCGCAGCCATAAACATACCCGTTACAGCGCCGCATACTTCACGCAGTTTTCCCATTCCGGCACCGAAAGATGATGAGAGTCTTAACGCATCTTCTAAGCTCATTCCCGTTTCATCGCAGAACGCTCCGAAAACCGCTTGTGAGCAGTTATAACCTTGTTTGAAAAGTCCTATTGCTAGCTCCGAATGTTTACTCATTTGTTTTATCTCCTTTGCTTACTCTGCCTTGAGCCTTAAACTGAAAAAGATTTTTGGATTCTTAATACGGAAACGCAAGTAAATTGCCGATACTGCTGTTCCATTTAATTATAACGATTTTTTAAAACAATTCAACAAAAAATTCTGCTATTCTTCGAATTCAATCACATAAGTAACATAAATTTTTAATTATTTTAGCTGTCGGAAACTGTATTTTTGCCGTAATCTCCAAATTTTACCAGTGAAGCAATACTAAAACATTCAGTTGCAAAAATCTCTTCGATGTGATATAATATAATTATAAAATCAAACGCACATATTTATTTTAATTTCTAAATTTAATTATCGCATTTTTTGCGTCGTAAGTTATTGTTCTATTTTTGAATTTAATTCTTTAGTGTTCCGCTCAAACATTATACTTTTACTCTTTTTTTGTGAATTGTGCACAAAATTTCAAAATGATATTTGTGTAATATTTTATACTTTTTTTTGAATTTCTCTTGCAATTAGCTTTATTTTGATATAATATATATACGGAACTCAGAAATTGCTCAGAAGCGGGCAATAAAAGCTTTACGCTTCAATAATTATTTAGGAGGAAAAAAAATGTCAAGCACATGGCAAAAGCTCACGGCATGGGTTATGTCCGCAGTTATGGCGCTACTCTCAGTGTTTGTTCCCGGACTTGCGAAACCAATCGAGGGTATTAGCGTTGGCGAATGGCTCATCATGGTTAACGAAGAATTCGGAATGAGCACAGTTAGTTGCACCCCAACCCCTTGGTATGCAGACATCACAGCCATATCAGCCCCAATGTATTTCAAAGATGTACAAACAGCTTACGATTGGGGAGTAATCAATCAGTTCGATAATAAAACCGTTTTCCTTGCAGGTCTCATTAAGCCGGTAACAACAGCATTTGTTGCTACTACACTTGTTAGAGCTGCAAATTTGGCTCCGGGAGCCGGATCTGACAACGCCGATGCAGCTATTGCAAAACTCGTTGGTATGGGTCTCCTTTCCCTCAACATTTGGGGCGGTGTTAAAGCTCTTTCCGTTGCTGACGTGAAAGCACTTCTTGTTAAGGTTAGAGCTATTTGGGCAGAGGTAGATTTCGGCACACCTGCTGTCCAAGCAGCATCACAAGACGAAGTTAAGTTCAGCGGCGACTTTGCACCGGCTGTAACAGCAGCTGAAATTAAAACAGGCGCTGGCGATGTACTTCAAGATGCTTATGTTCCTCTTGGCACAGAAGCAGGAATTACCCAATCACAAATTGACATCGCAGGATTACTTAAGAAGCTTGATGTTAGTTTCAATCTTGGTCAATTCAACTTTAACCTTAAGGTTACAGACACAGGCTTTAATCTTGGTGTAGGCACCGACATCACAACCGGCGTTCACCTTCAAAAGTCTTTTGAAATCAGCAATTTGAATGTCAGCACAAAGTTCGATGGTAACCTTGCAACAAATGATATCAAAGAAGCTTATCTTCGTGCAGACTATGATTGCAAAGATGTAACCACTCTTACAGGTAATTATGCAACTTCATTAGCCGTTAAAGGTAATACACCTATGGATTTAATGACAGCTGCAAAAGCAGGCGCTCTTGCATTAATGCCGGGCGGCGGCAACAAGATCACTGTTTTCACTTTCAGTGTTCCCTTGGGCACAACTCCTTTCACGGTTTCTCTTGATGTCAACCTCAGAATCACTGTTGACGGCAAGATTCAAATCACAATCGAGTCCAGCAATGTCAAGGGTGTTGAAATTATCAACAACAAAGTCAGAATCATCAACGAAACAACATACGGCAAACAAACATATGATGTTATGGCTGATGTCCGTTTCACAGTTGGTCTTGCATTTGGTATTAAGTTAGTTAACTATATGCTCATCGATGCAGAATTCGAAGCCGGCCTTGGAATCAAAGTCAGTGCTTACATTCAAACCGATACTGCAGTCTATACACTTAATATGCCTTTAGACCTTGCAATTAACATTCCTTATCCTTGTGGTGGCATGGACGGCGCGACATTCTGCGGCAATGCAAAGATTTATGGTCTTATGAGTGTTTCTGTTGGCCAGAGTTCACAGCTCATGAAATTAGCCGGTCTCCAAAAGACATGGGTTATATTTGATGAGAGCAATGCAACTATCTACAATCTTCACATTGAAGAAAATGGCATAGTTGATCAATGCACAAGAGCAAGAGCATAATTTTACGAAACCAATAGTTTTACCGGGATGCTTTGTATAAAGCATCCCGGTTTTTTATGTCATGTGTGCCCGGCGTGTGTCCAATACAAGTGGGGCTTAAGGGATAAACATATCATCCTGAGGGAGCCCGCACGACGAAGAATCTATATCTCTAACAACAAGAAAGATTCTTCGCTGCGTCAGAATGGCATCTTTGATTATGGCTTTTTCTTACTTTTCTTGCTTTGCACAGTGAAATATAATCATAACAAGCAAATTACATCTGAATGCAACTGTTAATAACACCAATCCTTTTACAATCAGCAATCTTTCTTGTAGAATACTTCATTCATATCAATTGATATATACACATTATCCACCCATTCTTCGCCTTGTCTTGCGAAAAAAGTCCACGCTGATTTATCAAAATTTTAGATGTTAAAAATGCTACGCATAAAAGCGTTGGAACAGGTTACCCTCTCCAACGCTTTTTGAATCACTCAATACATTATATTATAAAAGATTATTAATTAGCTTACATTTATCAAGAATAACCCTGACTGCTCTAACAATGTAACATCAACGCTATCTATTAGCCCGTCTCGGTTAACATCCGCAGCGCTGTAAGCAAACTCACCAACTTGCGCCTGCGTAAGCATACCTCCGGCAATCAGGCTGACTATTACTGCATCATTGCCGTCTGCAATACCGTTACCATCAATGTCGCCATAAACAATAGCTGTTACTTGGTCAACCATAACACCGTCTTTACTCAGCAACTTAATCGTTGCGCCGGTGCCTACCAATTCACCTGAATTAAGTTGGACTCCTTTGCTATTCGTAATTGTAATGATTGCCGCATTATCAAACTGAGCGAGTACATTGGCAACATTGTTCGTTTGAATGCTGAAGCCTTTAACCGAATTGTTCATGCGGCTAATAACAAGGCTCGACGCGCCTTTTATAATAAATTCAGTTTGTGCCGGCCCAAGTGCAAGGTTACTAAAGGCCGTGTTTATAGCGGCTGCGGCGTTGTCAACAGTGGCTTGCTGCGTAATATTAAGTGCACGTGAAACGCCTTGACCGGTCGTTATTGCCCCGCTGAAAGCCGTTAAAGTCGCTTCGGTATAGTATACATTATTATAAGGTGGTGTAAGCGCTATGGCAGTATCAAGCGCCGTATAACTTGCAGACTTTAAACCAAGGTTGTTGTATGCAGTTACTATCGCCAAAGTCGCAGCATCGATAGTTGGTTGAGACAGCACATCTAAATTTCTTGCAATCCCCTGCCCTGCGGCTACAGCACATCTAAAAGCATTGATGGTTGTTATTGTATACAATGAGTCAGAATAAGCAGGTGTAAGCGCAATTGCTGCATCAAGTGCAGTATAAACAGCATTGTTAAGTATGGCACCTGTAACCGTAATGGTTTTAGTCTCCTTTATATTGTCTATTGTATATACATTACGCACCGGCGTAAGCGTTGTACCGTTGGACTTAACCACAAGTGTTGAATTGCTGTAATTTTGGGTTAGAGTTACCGTAAAAGTAAATTTACCTCCCCAGGGTACCGGATTAACAGATAATCCTTCCGGTGCCGCCACAAAGCCATCACTTGTTGGAAAATTAACTAAATATGAATTGCGTACGTATTGTGCAATCACAGTTAAATTGCTTGTAACCGAAGAGAAAGAAGGACTCCAACCCACAAATTGATAGTCAGCCCTTGTAGGTGAAGTTGGTGCGGTGGCCGCGCTGCCATATGCTACATTTTCCTGCGTCTTCAACACAATAAGGTTCCAGTCCTTGAAAATAACAGTAAAGGTGTTAATTTCGAATATTGCCGTGAATGAAATAGGCGCTGTAATTTCATTCCCAACTGGGTTGGCATTCCACCCGATAAATTGATAACCGACATTCGGTGTTGGGGTGGGCATATCATTAGCAGTCAGTGTATAACCTTCCTCAACTAAAAGATCCGTTTTACCGCTAAGCGTTCCGCCGCCCGCCACATTATAATTTACTGTATATTTTGAAAGCCCTGCTCCGGTATATGTGGCTGTAAGAGTAGTTACATCGCGCGGAAACACCGGATTGCCATTATTGGTCATCACAAAAGAATACGAATACCCTGCTTGAAAATTGTAATTGTTATATCTGCCGGGGCTAGTAATATCGGTATTTGCTATCCATACCTTATTGTATGAAGGAGTCGGGTTGGCAATGCAATAATCATATATGCCGGCAGGCAGCAGAATAGTCATTGAATTGTTTACGATGATATTCGAAGTAGTCAGAACACCGTTGGCGTTTGATGGAATTTTAACTTCAAACTGGTTGTATATTGAATCGGGTACATCCCCGCTCACATTAAGTGCACCGTTCTTTTGAAAAAGTCGGCCATAAGTATCCGCGTTGGCATCAAGCAGCAATTGATAGCCGGTGCCATCCCCCCATACATCACCCGCAACTAAGGTAACCGACGCGCAGGTTGAGATGTTAACCGCAACCACCATAACCGAACAAATATCGGTATGCCCACCGTCCGCGGTTGTCACGGTGATGACAGCATTCCCCAACCCGACAGCCTTCACAATGCCTAGAGAACTGACGGTTGCAACGCTTAAATTGCTTGAAGTAAAAGTGACCCCACGGAGCTGAGCAGCAGCAGGTTGGATGGAATATTGCAGCGTTTTCGTATAGTTAATGCCGACTATCACTGCGTCCGTTTCATACGAAACGCTTGCAACCGGCGTGTAGCCGACACTTACAAGGCAGGTGTCTGTAAAACCGCCTTGTACCGTTGTAACCGTTATTACCGAGCTGCCCGGATTAACCCCGGTAACTTCCCCCGCCGTATTCACAGTTATGGAACTCTCATTGCTTGAGGTGAAGGTAACCCCTTTTGTATCCGCATTCCCAGGCAAAACGGAATATGGTACCGGCAAAGTATAAGTTAACGGTACAGAAAAAGTATCTTGATTAAAGGAAACTCCGGTAACAGGAACCGGCGGAACTTCGTTGACATACAAGTTGAAACTTCCTTTGGAAGAATAGCTGTATCCGCTGACAAGTATATAGTATATGCCTGTTGTCGGCACAACAAAGCTTTCAATAAGGCTATAACTCATATTGCCTTCATCATCGTCAAAAACAACGCGATTAAAGCTTGCATCGTAAATATCTAAATAAGTATCGACCGAAGTTGTGCTGCCGCCCGTTTCAAATCTGATTTTTTTTCCGGCTTCAAGATGAACGCTGAAACCTTTTGCTGAAGTAAAAGGCATTAAAGGCGGTCGACTGTATGCGATATAGCTCGAGCTTTGCCAGCCCAAAGTCATCGGCGTTGTTGCACCGAGTGTTATCGGGGTATAAGTCAAGTGGGTTTGGTCCTGTAAGGATGAGTTCGGGACAACTGTAATTTGACAGGTTGCCGTAAAGCTGCCGGTTTGAGATCTTGCTGTGATGGTAGCCGTGCCCACGCTTTTGGCCGTTACTTTTCCGGCGGTGGTAATTGCTACAATCGCAGGTGCGCTTGTAAACCATGAAATTGTTCTGTATGATGCAAGCGCAGGGGTAATCGTCGCAACCAAGTAACCGGAATCCCCAGCAGTTCCGTCAAACAAAAGCGTTCCTTGAGAATAGTCGAGCGAAATCCCGGTGGTCGCCACCGGCGCTTGCACATTTACACGGCCTTCACCAAGTATTTCCCCATTCTCTGCTGAAGTGGCGACAATATACGCTGTTCCCTGCGCAACGCCGATTACAAGCCCGGTACTGCTTACCGTTGCAATTGCTGTATTGTCGCTGGCCCAAGATATAATTTTTTGATTGGTTGCATCCGCCGGCAAAACCGAAGCAGTAAGCTGTGTGGTAAAACTGATGTTACATGATGAAACAGCCGGCGAAACAACAACACTTTCGACATGCACAAAATCGCCGATTTTGACATTGTCAATCCAGCCTCTGTCTGCTCCGCTGTCAACCGCTCCGTCCTTCTCGTATGTCCATGTGAAGGTATATGTGCCGGTGCTTGGCACAACAAATTTATAAGTTGACCAAGTTCCGGTTTGACCCGTGATAGGCAATAAATCAGTCGAGGGAGTGCCGTTAACGATAAAATTCAATGAGTCTTTATCCGTCTCGCTGCTGACATTCCAGTCAAATGTTAACACCTTATTCTGTAAAAGAGTACCAGCGTTAAGCGTAAGCGATGTTGAACCGTAGCTGATACCATTGATGTTTGATGCGGCTGAGGTTCTTCCCGCGTCTGTTGTGCTGTCCACTATCCAAGGATGAACTGCATCGTTTACAAAAGAAAGCGTACCCCCTGCAACATTAAGCGCTGTGTTCAGTTCGTTCACAACTGCGTAAGCGAATTTTGTATTGAGCGGCTGCAAAGTTAATATGAGGCATATCGCTAATAATAGTGATATGATTTTTTTAGTTTTCATAGCAGTGCCTCCTTTGGCAAAAATGCTGAGACCTATAATTTAAATATAAATATCTAACCGAAAATATTAGCTTTTATATATATAAATTATATAATAAAATATGCGAAATTACAATAGTTTAGCCAAATTTAACCGCCTAAGACCTCTCATGCAATTGACTTATTCAAACCGAAATGATATGATTAAATTGGATAGATTTGATTTTGTTTAGGAGGCGCGTACATGAAAAAGCATATTAAGATTATTGCTATTATCATAGTTTTTGCTATGTTATTTTCCATTGCGCCCCGCTATTCAATCGCCCCTATCGCTATTAATACTACCCCAAAGGCAGACAGTCAGGTTGCCGCTGCGGCGGAGCAAGGGTTTCAATCCGGTTCCTGGATGGAGGAAATTTCAAATAACAGCGCATACGCCGGAATTGTTTCGGTGCCACCGGTCATCCGCGTTGCAAATGCAGAATACGGGCTTGACAATCAGGCTCTTTCTGCCGCGGACTGCTCCACCATTCAAACACATGTTATCAACTACGCAACCAGAACCATGCAAAGCTACAGCACAAGCATTAGCATTACGCTCCCTTCCGGCGCATCTGCTCCGACCTTAATAGCTTCATCGCAAGGGGCCAGCGTTATTACCATTGTTGTCGACAACACAAGCGGCAACCCCTACACCTGGCATATTTCGGGCGGAAACGCTGTTGAAGGCAATTACATTGATTATACTTTTACCTACACTCTAAACGGCAGGCAATATACTCAAAAAGCAGCAAGTTATATCGATTTGGTAGAGCTCGGGGCAGGCTGGCAAAACTATGTTGTCAGAAGAAATTTTTCCGATGTTACGCATACACGCCATGAATATACAGCCGTTTTAGCCGGCTCATGTTCTACAGGCTACGGTTATGTGGTATATGGCAGCGGCGGAACCGGCTACTACAAAATGTACGCAGGCGGCGGTAGCACAGGGTTTATAGCCGGTTCCGGCGGTTCCTACAGCGGCATGAAGCTTTGGGACCCCGGTTATGACGCCAGAGAAAACTGCAGTGTCTGGTATTGCGGGCAGCCCGGTAAAGACGGGGATAATAATGATAATGTTGACGGTGGAAACCGCGCTAATCTCGATGTCTATTATGACCCTTCCGTGGTGACCAACATCAGCCAGCTGGGCATCAAGCTGCTGTATTGGAGAAGTACCTCACCTGCTCAAATAGCAACCATATACCAGGATAAGATGATTTATTTGTTAGGCAACCAGCTTTTCAGCAACGGAGACACTTCAAACGGGACCGCGCAATCCTACTTTCATTCAACAAACGCGAACAACAATCAATCTCAATATATTGACTCAAATCCCGGCACAATGACTTTTAATTTCGCCGGCACGACGCTTCCTCCCGACGGGCAAAAAATAACTTTTGCAAGCGCAATTTATGGGAATTACGAACAACAGGTTTATTTGACCACATGGGACACATGGCTGATTACCTTCCATGTTGTACAAAAATCCGCACTTCGCTCCTTAATAGCAACCGAGGATACCGCTTTCCGGCAAATCCATGACGGCTATACAAACACCGACGGTTCTTTTACAGCGTACCTGACACAGCTTGCAAAATCAAAAGCTGTCCTGAATCAGCCCAACGCCTCATCTGCTCAAATCGCCGCTGCCGTCAATGACCTCAACACGGCCAAAAACAATTTCAAATATGTGCCGGCAAATTATACGGCGTTAAACACACTGGTTAGCAATGTTTACAATGCCGATCAAGGGTATCGGCCAAGCCCGACATTAGACCCGGATTATTACCTTGCGGGCTCTAATTATTACCCTTCCGGCTTCTATCAAAGCACCTCAGAATTAGCCGTTGTGCTTTCAAGCGTGGAATACGGTCATGATATAAGATACCAAGCCTACATTAATTCGATGGTTGCAAGCATCAACAGCACCTGGCGAGCGATTGTATTAAAGAATGCGGACTATACTGCGGTTGACTATTATCTTAATCAAATATCGGGCATAAACGACCTAACAGGTTCCCCCGCCGGCAATTATATTACGGCAAACGGTGCAATTTACCCGCAATACCTGGACCAGATGCTATATTGGAAAAACTACACCGATACGAGCTACACAAACTGGGAAAGTGCGGTTTATGGTGTTACACTTGGTCTTAAAATGCCCGACCAAACATTGGTAACCGGCATGGGCACAGCACTCCAAACTGCTTTTAACGGCATGACAATTAAATTTGCCGATTACACCGAGCTCGACGCGGTGCGTGCAAACGCATTGACGGCAGTCAACAGCAAGGTTTATGTCCAAAATCCCGAAGGCGGAGGCCATTTTATCACAACCTATTCAACTGCGAGCGTAAATGCGATTCAAGCTAAACTAAATGCCATTGTTGACGGTCTTCTAATGCCGGAGCAAGGCACAGTTATCAATTGGACAGATGAACTGCAATCTTTGGTTAACGCAAAAATCATAAACAATGCGGATTACCTGTATGCAAATGCGCAAAAGGCAATGCAGGCAACGCATGAAGCTAATCATTCGATCTTTTACACAACTGCTTCATGGCAGGCACTCGTTAACGCCCGCAATGCCGTCCAAAACGGCAAACATGCAAATGAACAAACTGTCGTAGACTCTTGGGCGCTGAGTATTTTAGATGCTCGAAGTTCGCTTGTTTACAATGCTGCGGAACTATCTGCTTTACTAACAGCTATTAACTCTGCCTCAGCTTTAACCGAAAGCTCATATACCCCGGTAAGTTGGATGACACTCGCTAACGCTCTTTCGGCAGGTATCGCAATTCGCGACGCGGTCCCTTGCTATGATATTACACAGCAAGCAGAGGTTGATGAGGCTGTTTTAGCGATTAACGCTGCTGCTACAGGGCTTATTTACAAGGAAGCTGATTACTCCGCGGTTAACGCCGCTATTGCTGCCGCAAATGCTTTAACGGCTTTGGACTATACTAATTGGGTTATTGTTCAAACGGCAATCGATGCGGTGGTGTATGGCTATAATATAACAGAGCAAACCTTAGTAAACGGTTATGCCGCAGCAATTTCAAACGCAATAGACAACTTGGTTTTCAAAACCGCCGATTTGTCGGATATGCAAGCGGCAATAATCTCCGCAGATGCCTTAACAGAAAGCCTTTATACCGCGGAAAGTTGGGCAACTCTTGCAAGCGCAATATCTGCCGGCTCTGCAATACGCGATGCTGTCCCCGCCTACAATATTACACGGCAAATAGAGGTTGATACGGTTGCATTGGCAATTAACGACGCAATTGCAGGGCTTACGGAGGCGGTTGTCGCCCTTGAAGCAACATCGGGCAGCACAGCAGTTATTGACACCGAACATGGCTATATATATGGTTTAACGGCCGACAGCTCTCTCAGCAACCTTGTCGCGCAGGGGTATGTTGATATTATCGGGCACGGACACCTGATATATACCCCTACAGCCAACGGCTTTGGCACCGGCACAAAGGTTGAGATTGTACGCGATGGCGACAGCAAGGCTATTGCAACTTATTACATCGTTATTTTCGGCGACGCCGACGGTGACGGTTATGCAAACGGTAACGATGCTTGCATAGCAAGCTTAATTGCGGCGGGTATGCTGACGCAAGGTGATTTGGGTGATATTGCATACTATGCCGCCGACGCTAACCACGACGGGTTTGTTGACAGCCTTGATGCACAACTGCTGGAGCAAGCCGGGCTTTTCCTTTCTGAGATAACCCAATCGGCTATATAGAATTTCAATTAAATTAAAAATTAATAATTTGTTTTAATTTTATTAAAAATGTGTTATAATTTCTTTGCTAAAATAAATAAAAAGCTCGCAAATCGAATGCTAAAAAGCATTTTTTATTTTGAAAGGACGATTTAACAATGGCAAAAAAACAATTCAAAGCGGAGTCAAAAAAATTATTGGATATGATGGTGCACTCCGTCTACACCCACAAGGAAATTTTTTTAAGGGAAATACTCTCAAACGCAAGCGACGCGGTTGACAAGCTATGTTACATTTCGCTGACAGACAGTGGCGTGGGCATGAGCCGCAGCGACTTTTTCATTAAAATTGAAGCTGATAAGGCTAATCGCATGCTGACTATTACGGATAACGGCATAGGCATGACAGACGAGGATTTGGAGTCGAACCTCGGTGTTATCGCCAGAAGCGGTTCCTTAAACTTCAAAAATGAAATGGACGGCAAGGATACCGAGCAGGGCGATATTGATATTATCGGCAAGTTCGGAGTCGGCTTTTATTCAGCGTTTATGGTGAGCGACGAAGTTACCGTTATTTCCCGCGCTTACGGTGCCGGCAAGGCGTACCGCTGGAAGTCGAACGGTGCGGACGGCTACACAATAGCTGAAGCAGAGCGCGAAACGGTTGGCACCAGTATCATTTTAAAAATAAAAGCAGACACCGAAGACGAAAAGTATACCGAGTTTTTGGATAGCTATAAACTTAAATCGCTTGTTAAAAAGTATTCGGATTATATCCGTTACCCCATCAAGATGGATACGGAAAAGAGCCGCCCGATTGAAACTCAAGAAACGAATGAAGACGGCGAAAAAAAGACAGAGTATGAAAAGTACATTGAAGAAGAAACCATCAACAGCATGGTGCCTATTTGGCAGCGTACAAAAAAAGAGGTTAGCGACGAGGATTGTGTCACCTTCTATAAAGAAAAATACTACGACCAGGAAGACCCTGTTAAGGTTATCCGCATCAACGCGGAAGGTCAGGTAGTTTATAAAGCTATGCTTTTCATCCCTTCAAAAGCTCCTTACGATTATTACTCAAGGGACTTTAAAAAAGGCTTGCAGCTTTATTCAAACGGCGTAATGATAATGGAACGGTGCGAGGACTTGCTCCCCGAATATTTCCGTTTTGTGGTCGGCATTGTCGATTCCGGCGACCTTTCGCTTAACCTTTCACGCGAGCTATTGCAGCACGACAGACAACTTAAGGTTATCGCTGCTTACCTTGAAAAAAGAGTGCGCGAAGAACTTGGCAAACTTTTGGAAGCCGAAAGAGAAAAGTATGAAAAGTTTTACGAGGCTTTTGGGCGGCAGCTTAAATACGGCATCCTAAGTGATTATGGTATGCACAAGGATTTGCTCGACAAACTTTTAATTTTCCATTCGTCTGTTGAAGGAAAACGCATAACGCTCATAGAATATGTTGAAAAGATGCCAGAGGAACAAAAACACATTTATTACGCTTGCGGCGAAACAGTTAAAAAGATAGATTCGCTTCCGCAGGCCGAGCAGATTAAAGAAAAAGGCTTTGATATGCTTTGCTTCACGGATGACGAGGATGAGTTTGTCGCAAATACACTCAGAGAGTTTGAGGGTAAAACATTCCTTTCGGTTAACGAAGCGGATTTGGGGCTTGAAACCGAGGATGAAAAGAAGGAAACCGAAAAACAGGCTGAGGATAACAAAGACCTTTTGGCGTTTGTCAAAGAATCCCTCAACAGCAATGTGTCCGAAGTAAAGCTTTCGCACAAACTTAAAACACATGCGGTCTGCCTGACCAGCACAGGTGGCGTCAGCCTTGAAATGGAAAAATATTTTGAAATGATGCCCGGTGAAAACAAGCCGAAAGCTGAAAGGGTGTTAGAACTGAACGCAGGTCATAAAAGCTTTGCAGCGCTTAAAAAAGTATTCGGCAAAGATAAAGAAAAGGCGGCAAAATACGCCGAGGTGCTCTATTCACAGGCACTGCTCATTGCAGGTCTGCCGATTGAAGACCCCGCCCGCTATACCGAGCTTGTCAGCTCGCTGTTAGTATAATTATATTTGTAATATTAATGAACACTCTCAATAGCGTTTTTGCGGCTCAAGTGAAAACTTGAGCCGTTTTTTTAATTTCTTCGTCGTCGGGTTTTGCATCTTTAACAAAACGCGAATGTTTCATCACCTTTCCGAAATACTCGTTCAAATAATTGATATGAATACTTTTAGTTGATTTTTACAGTAATTATTGATATGATGTGAGTTATAATTAAAGTAATGCAGATATTTAACGGAGGAAATCAAATGCTCAAGAAGAGTTTAAATGATGAAGGCGTGCCGAACAGCAACTCCTATTTTCGCAGGACAAAAAATGTTGCGCGCAAAGAACAAGGAGAAATCGCCTATACAAATGGAGAAAAATATGTAGGCGAGTTGATTGACGGCGAGCGTGAAGGCCAAGGTACGCATACCTACAATGACGGTGCCGAATATACCGGTGAATGGAAAAACGATATGTATAACGGCCAGGGCACATACACTTTTGCAAACGGCAATAAATATATCGGTGAACACTTAAATGGTATACGCACCGGACTAGGCAAGTTTTTTTATGCCAATGGTGATATTTATGACGGTGACTTCAAATACGGAATTCGTGACGGACATGGCACTTTCACATATGCCAATGGCGATTCATATAATGGTGAATGGAAAGATGACAACCTTCACGGTTACGGGAAAGCGATTTTTAAAACCGGAGAAAAATATGAGGGTGAATGGCGCAATAATATGCGCAACGGGCAAGGGACTGCAACCGACACAAACGGCGAAATATTTACCGGCATGTTTAAAGATGATAGTTTCGTTGAATAATAAATCAACATAAAATTAGCTGAATATATATACAAAAAGCTGTAGCAAAACGATTTTGATAATCGCTGGCTACAGCCTTTTTTAGTTAACTATACTTTTTTATTGCGCGCTGCGGCGGAACAGAGTTGAGAAGATGATGGATTATAGGGTTATCCAGATAGCGGGCCGAACACCAATGCTTGTATAGTAGGCATCCCAATCGCCGACGGTCCCGGCATTATCAACGATGCCGACAGAGCTCTTAACATGTCCGGGGGACCGCAGCCACCAAAGACCGCTTTCCACCTTGTCACTATTTGCAGTTAAATAAAGCCCGTTACTCTTTGCAAAGTCTGTACCTTGAGCAACGCGAGCTTTGTTGCTTGCAAAATACTTTTCAGATTCTTTCTTGCTTAAGAGGAAAACCTTGTCATTTGTATCTTTCCCGCCCGATATTTTATTCTGATTAATTTCTTTATTTATTACTGTTGTTGCAACAATCGCTGTTTGTTCGGTTGCTGAAAAGGAATTGTTAAAAAAGTCCTTGTTCAGCCATGTGCGCAATGTGCAAAGCTCCCAAGTAATATTTACATTTTCTTCATTGTATGGCTTGGTGTCCAATATCTTTTCAGAAATAAGCAATGCTTTGCCGTTTTCCAACGCAAGAATTTCCCAAGAAATTTGTTCTTTTCCGTTTGCTGTATTATTGTCCTGCTCGTAGCTGCCGTAAACAATTGTGTCCCCAACCTTAGTTTCTTTTTTTTCTACTTTCTTGGCGCACCCTGTGAATACTAAAGCTAAGATTATTGTTGCAAATAACATGGCTGTGACGCTTCTAATTATTTTCATCTGCAATTCCTCCTGCAATTTTATTTTTATTGTATATCAAATAGTTCAAAAATGCAAATAGTTTTTATGTTGAATATCTTATATTTTGCAGGCTTAATCTTTTATATTGATTTTTAACCAAAAGGTTGTTATTATGAACTGTAGGGATTTATCCGGGAAAGCATGAATTGAGGTTAAATATGAAAACCGGTAAAACGGCAGCAATTATAGGGTTTGGTTTTGCGGCAATCGCCTCCGGCGCTGCGGTGTTTTATTATGTGTGTAAAAATAAGCCGGTTTTTAAACAAAAAGTCGATGTTGTCGGTGAGACAGCTGTAAGATGGCTGGCTGATATTGAAAGATAGCGGCCGATAGACATTTTAACCGCACATCCTAAAAAATTTAGGATGTGCGGTTTTTGCTATTAGTTCGCCACCATAAATCAAGCGAAATCTATATGCGGTAAAGCATCTTTGCGTTGCGATACATAATGTTTTCAATAAGTTCCAACGCTTCTTTAACCGTACACACGCCCTCATTAATCCGCAAGTCGAGCGCAGTAATCAAAGCATGGCGCATTGCAAGCAGCGCGCCATAACTCTCCTCCGATGTCCATGTGTCGCAGCCCCAAAACAGTTTGTCCGCACAACCGACATCAAGCAGCTCATTTATTACCCTTGCCGCGGCATGCGTTGAAATCAGCGGAAGCCAGCAAAGGTCGGGGTAGACATTTTGCATTGAGTGCGTCATGCCGCATATATCATCCATCCACGGGTATCCGATATGGAAAAGCACAAATTTTGTTTGAGGGTTTTGCACAATTAATTCTCGTAGATTGATTGCGTTGGATTTTATCAGCCTGCCAAGCCCTGTGTGAATTTGCAAGGGAATATCTAAGTGTGCCGCCGTTTTGCAGGCTTCGTTAACAACATAGCTTTGGAAGGCATTTATATCATTTTCAGTCGGATTTGCTTTTTCGAATACAACGGACGCCTCTTTTCTTGTTGCATCGACATAGTCAAGCCCTCTTTCGTATGCCGAGGCAAGCTTAAGGGCGACACAGCCATTTTCCGTCATCGCTTTTTCAATGCAGGCGTTCATATATTCAATATGCCCGTCAATACTTGTTGCTTGTGCGTCACCGTAAAGAGCATAACAGTTGTTGCTGTTATGGTCGCGGACCTCCGCAATGTAACTGAGCGGAAACATATTGATTCGATAAGTGGGCGTGAAAAGCTCCGGGTAGCCGTTGTTGTCACCGGGGTTCCAATAAGTATCCAATATTATTTTGTCATACCTGCAAATATCTTTTAAAAGATGAATGTGAAAATCCGGATTATGATAAGCGTTTTTGATTGCTTCGTCATATACTGCCATATTCTCACATTCGCGCAAAAGAGGCAGGCTATATATTTCGCTTAAAGCGCGTTCAAGCCAAATAAAATAGGTGTTATGCTTAATTTTTTCTATAAACTCGCCGATGTCGTTTGAAAAGCGCTCGCTCCCCTGCCCTGTGTTTACCCATCCGGCGTAACTGTTTTGCAGAATATCGGCAAGACAAAAGCTTCCCGAAAATTTTTCACTCTGCATATGGTGACTGTGGGTTGAGATAATTCTCATAGAGTCAAACTTATTTTGAAGAACATCTTTGACTGACATAATCGTCATCTTCCTTTCAAAAAAGCAATCTACTAATTTATTTATACCACACATTTAATTTTTGTCAATTGTGTATTGACCGCTTAATCTTTATATGTTACCCTAACAGCATTGAACATAAGACTTTATCACAATGATTTTGAAGCGGAGGGAAAATATGTCAAGCATTTTTAAGGAGTACTATATCAAGTTTACAGCTCTGTTTTTATCGATTGTTACCGCCGTTGCAGGTTTTATTAGTCCAATGATTAAACCGTTCGTTCCGGCACTCGAAGCAGACCCGGTTGCTTACACAGGCGAAACACTGAGCCTTACCGGAAACAGCCCTGACAAATACTTAATTGTTACAGCCGCCGGTTGCCCGGAAACAGTCAATACTGCCGCAAAAACTTTGCAAGAATATCTTTTTAAAATATGCGGACAGACGCTTGAAATTGTCAAAGACAATGCGCCGGAACAGGCAACGGAAATTCTGATAGGCACGACAAATCGCGAGAGCAGTGCCATAACCGTTGACTGCTCCGGAATTCAAAATGAAGGTTATATTATAAAAACATATGATAAAAAACTTGTCATTACGGGTTTGGGAAACCGCGGCACAATTTACGGCGTTTACGGATTTCTTGAAGACGTTCTCGGATGCCGTTGGTACACAAAGGATTTAATTGTTACCCCAAAAAGGGATGTTGTTAAAATCCCCGCCGAAATGGATATTAAAAAAAATCCGTATTTTGAACTGAGAGAAACCGATTGGATAAGCCCGCACGATAAAATATATTCGCTTGCCAATAACATAAACGGCGATATTTACCGTCAGTTTGATGTAGCCCAAGGCGGAAATGTCAAATACCTCAGCAGCTTCGCTCACACACTGACCATGCAGTTTGCCGCACCGTCAAAATATTTTGCCACGCACCCTGAGTATTACGCTTACAGAAAAGATCAAAATGCGAGGGTACCCACCCAATTATGCCTGTCAAACCCCAATTTGCTCAAGGCGTTAACCGGTGAGGTGCTGGAGCTTCTCAGTCAAAAATATAATGCCGCCTCAAGTGACATTCAGCTTGTTTCCATCACCCAAGCAGATAACCAAAATTACTGCCAATGCCCTGTTTGCAAGGCAATTGATCTCAATGAGGGTTCGCCTTCCGGCGCGATGATAAGGTTTGTAAATGCTGTTGCAGATGCGGTCAAAGCCGCGGGGTATGATAAGGTTGCAATTGAAACCTTCGCTTATCAATACACACAGACACCACCGAAATACGCCGTGCCAAGAGACAATGTTATTGTACGCCTCTGTTCAATTGACTGCTGTTATTCACACCCCATGGATACCCATATATTTTGCAACAGAAACAGTACTTTTATGAAAGACATGCGGGTTTGGAGCAGCTTGAGTGATAGGCTTTATATTTGGGACTATACTGTCAACTGTTCACACCTGCTCGGGCTTTTCCCGGATTTTGGCGTCATACAGCGTAATCTTCAGGTTTTTGCGGAGAACAGCGTCAAGGGTGTATATGAGCAGGGAAACCCTTTTGCTGCGGATGCAAACACGGAATTTGCCGAGCTTCGCGCCTACTTGCTCTCTAAGCTTATGTGGGACCCGTATCTTGACTTTAATGCGGAAATGAACGGTTTTCTAAAAGCTTACTACGGCAAAGGTTGGCAGTATATCCGTGAATTTATTGACAGGATGACCAAAAATACTGGTACACTCAACCGACATATGAGCATTTGGTCTGATATGAGTTACCGCGCGGTGCTTGCGTTTTCAACATACGAGGTGAAATATTGTAATGAGTTATGGAAAAAGGCTAATGTACTGGCAGACACCGATTGGCAGAAAGCCAATATAGCACGTTCGGAGCTTTCATGGAGATATTGGAAAGCCTGCAACAGTGTCTCGGAATTTTCAAGACTCCAACTGCCTAGTGTTTGGAAGAGTGAAAACAAAAAGTTCTACAATGACTTGAAATCTTTCGGTGTAAAAGGCTTCAATGTTAACTTCAATTTGACCGAAAGCCCCGACTTCAGCAAAACACCCGCAGAATGGGCGGGAGCTTCTGTATTTTCGTAAAACCAGATACTAATATATTTTGGAGGATAAGATGGAAACCACTCTTGCACTTAAAAATTGGCAAAGAGCAGTTATTATAATCATGGGCGGGTTTCTTTTGGGCGGAATGTGGCGAATGCGCGGTGATGCCGGCTTTGGTTCTTTTTGGGGCATGCTCTGCGTTTCGTTGGCCTACTGCCTGTTTATTAACTCGGTACTCAGCTCCCGGAAGAAAATGTCATACTTTCTCTTCCCCTTCCTTGTAGTTTCCATGCCGCTGACTGTCAACGGCTGGGGCACCCTGAATCTGCAGCCCGCGGGTATTATCAACGGTGCGGCGGAAGGCGCGATGAATTATATCCATTATAATCCCTTTTCAGGTGTATTCATCATGCTGTGCCTTGGCTTTTGCTGGATTCCGTTTTTCGCTTTTCTGATGGGCAGATATTTCAGCGAAAAACAATACCGTACGCGGGATTTTTTGCTTGTTATTCTGGCTTTTTATGCCGTGAAATATCTCTTTTTGGCGACACTCGCACACCCTCTTTTGCAGCTGACCTGCGGCGATGCTTACCGGCTCTTTGTAAAGGGGCTTTCGGATATTGGTGTAACGGACAGCCCATGTAAAATATATATGCAGCATTTCAACAAAGTTAAATGGGCGGAAGTCATTATCGGTGGGCGCAACTATTTCACCACGGTCAACATTATTTCAAGCGTCGCGGGCACACTCGCCGTAATGGGCGCGGTTTTGCTTATTTTGAAAGATAAATTGACGGCTAAACTGATGCTCCTTATTTGTTCGGTGCTTGCCATATCCATCCTCGCCGCCGACACATTCCATATCCTCGGAAGCGGCGGATATCACCTAAACTCCTTTATGCCGCCCCTATGGCTTAAAAACAACTCATGGGGATACTGGGAATACTTCACAGGTTTCTTCGCAGGGTTATCAATCACCGCTATCCTTGTTTTGCAGGATAAAAAAAGCGGGGGTAATTATGCGGATATCAGCGAAAAGCTGCCAGATATCAGTAAGAACAAGTGGGTCTGCTACATCTATTACCTGATTGTTCTCTGTGCGGGAGCCCTTAGCGCGGGCATTGTCAGAGCCATTGCGAGCCGTCTTGCTCAGCACGGTATTTTTAAGGAAACAGATATTTCGTTTGCGATAACGATTCCCGTGCTTGCTGTCCCCGCATTTATCATTTTTGCCGCTGTGCTTTACCGCAACATCATAAAGAAAAACTTTGGGCAGCCGTTTAACGCGGATTTTAAATCTTTCGCGCTAACGGCCACACCGATAGTTTTTTCGATATTTACTTTCATCGACCTTTGTGTAGCTTTCACATGCTGGGATGAGCTATCTCGATTCGGGATTAACTTTCTGGTTGGGCTTTCGCTTGTGATGGTTATCACCGGGTATGCGGTGCTGAGAAAGGTGCTAAAAGCGCATCGTTCATTTTAATATTTATTGTTAAGCCAAGCCGGCAAAACACTAAAAAAAATGGAGCGACAGTTACACAATGTAACTGTCGCTTATGATTTTTTGATCTTTTGTTAGAAAACCCACTGAACCGATATCATTTTCAAGTCTTTAAAATTTGCTGATTGCTAAATTGTCACAGTAAAGGCAACAGTCAGATTGCCATAGACATTTGCGCCGTTTACAGCCTTATATGCTCTGACTTTGTAGCTAACAATGCCTTTTGAGAGGCCGACATTTGTGAATTCTTTTGCTTTTGTCACCTTTAAACGTTCATACAGCTTTGTTGTCGGATTTAAGCGATAAAGCACATATCCAGTTGCGCCGCTGACCTCACTCCAGACTATTCTGGCACTTGTGGGAGTCGTTTTGAGCGCTACAAACAAATTCGGCGCCGAAAGTATTGGTGTTGCGGTTACTCCGGCGGTAGAGGCACTGTAGTTAATTGTTTCGGCGACTTTCGTATATGCTTTTATTTTATAGTAATAGGCTTTACCTGCGATTAGACCGGTATCCGTAAAGATAGTGGAAGTTGTAACTGCAACTCTGTTGAAAGCCGCTGTTGCCGGATTATAGCGGTAAACCATGTATCCCTTTGCATTGCTGACTGCGCCCCAGCTGATTCTTATGCTGTCGAATGAAGCAGAAACAGCAGTTGGTGATGCAGGGGTTGCTAAAACAGTCTTTGCGCTTATAGGCGCAGTTGAAACACTATAATAAATTACCGTATCGATTTTTAAATATGACTTAATTTTGTAATAGTTTGTCTCGCCGAATGTGCGACCCGTATCCGTGAAACTTGTCGAACCTGTAACTGCAATTCTGCTGTATGCTGATGTGACCGGATTTAAGCGATAAACCATATATCCTGTTATCGGGCCCGGAGATGCTGTCCACGATATCAAAATGCTGTTGTTAGATGTGGGAGCAGCTGTTGGTGAAACAGGGGTTATCGGAAATGCTGCCGTTGCATGCCCAAACCATGGGTTTGCGAATCCGGTTTTGCCGACAAAATAAAAAACCTTATAATTTGGAGTGCTGCCTATTAATGAATCAGTCCCCATTGTCGGAGCGTTTCCCCAAAAATAAACTTCGGTAAGCTTGCTGTCCGCAGAAAATACATTGTCCCCGAGTGCAGTCACACCGCTGCCAATGTGAATCGAGGTTAATCCGGTGCATCCTCTAAACGCAGTACTTGCTATTGTGGTTACACTATTTGGAATTAACAGCGTTGAAAGTTTTATGCATCCAAAAAAAGCTGATTCCCCAATTGTAATTAATCCGCTTCCAAACGCAACGGATTCCAGCCCGGTGCAATCACTGAATGCAGACTTCCCAATTGAAATTACACCGGCAGGGATAACAACCGAGGTCATTTGGGTACACAGAGCGAAAGCGGAATCGCCGATTATGGTAACAGGATATGTTTCAAATTTTTCAGGGATGATTACTGCGGTCTCAGAGCCCGCATATTTTGTAATAGTAGCTTTTGAATCAACAACGATATAGGTATAATTCCCGTTTATTACCTCATTGGTTACATCGGTGGCCGCGAAAACTCCTATTGGCAGTAAAGTGAAAACCATTGCCATTACCATTAGAACGGATACCAATCTTTTCATCATCATCTTCTCCTTTAACTATTTTGATTTTTTCAAATCTTTTCAAAAAGATTTCAATTGCTAATTGATATTATATCACTTTTGTTCCGTGCTTGCAATGCAAAATTTTAATAATAATGCTATAATGAATTACATCATTTTTTTATTGCAATATTATTTTGGAAGTGATAAAATTCTTAATTGAAGGCATGAATTACTGAATGGAAGGCTGTCGAAATAACTTAACCAAACGAGCCTGGCAGGAAATGACCCGCATGAATTTCAACCAATATGCCGCGCGGCAGGTAAAGGAGGGTGTAATTAAATAACATGGGAATTAAGGATAGTGACGATTCTAAAGAAGGCGTTTTTAAACGCCGAAACAAAAAAGGCGATCGCAAAGAGCAAGTCAATATTGTTTATGCAAACGGCGAAAAATACAGCGGTGAGTTAATAGAAGGTATCCGCGAAGGGCAAGGCACCCACACATACGCCGACGGCTCAGAATATTCCGGCGGATGGGAAGAAGACATTTACAGCGGCCATGGCACTTTCACATATGCGAATGGCAGCAAATATATCGGCGAGCACTTTAAAGGACTGCGCACCGGCCAGGGAACATATATTTATGCTAACGGCGATAGCTATGTTGGTGAGTTTTTAAACAGTAATCAAAACGGACAAGGCAAGTTTACATATGCGAACGGCGATATCTATGAAGGAAATTTTAAAAAAGGCGAACGCGACGGCCATGGCATATTTATTTATGCTAACGGTGATAGTTATGACGGCTTTTTTATTAATGGAAATAGCGATGGAAAAGGAACACTCACTTTTTCAAACGGAGAGGTTTATGCCGGAGTATGGAAAGATGAAAAGGTTGGAGGACCTGAGACTGCAATTCTTACAAAAAGCGAAAATAATACTGACGATGCTGAGCCGCAGCCGTTTCAGTCTAAAGATACGGTGCCTCTCCACTTTATGATAGACAGACACCCGCAACAAGATGAACCCCTGCCTGAACCGGAAAACATTAAACGGAAATGGTACTTGTTTGCTGTGCCTATTATCGTTGGCTTGCTAATTTTCGGCATTGTAAAAGGCGTAATGTTTCATGGGGCTGAAGTTATTATGACAACAACAGCAGTAACAACTATTCCATATACTTTCAACTTAACAATAGAAGAGACAACCATGGCAGATTTTGAAAGTGCTACGATTGAATTTGAGACCATCCCTGAAACAACTTCTGAGACTACCACAACGCTGCCTACAACCACCGTGCCTACAACAATAGCAACTACATCAGCGCCGAACACCGCCAAACCAACTACAACTAAAGCAAAAACAACTGTAAAGCCTGTCACTACTAAACCCCTAACAACTGCAAAACCTACAACTAATGTACAAACAACACAAGCCCCGACAACCGTTAAACCAACTACAACCATTCCGCCTACTACTACGACGCAGCCAACGACCGCAAAGGATGGGGTTATTAATTATTCGGACGGCAGTAGATATGTTGGTGAAACTAAAGATAGCTTACCGAACGGGCAGGGCACTTTTTTTGCTACAGACGGCAGTAAATATGTTGGCGAATGGATAAATGGCAAATTGAACGGGCAAGGCAAAGCTACTTTAGCAAACGGTGATATATATGTTGGCGAATGGATAGATGGCAAACGCTATGGGCAAGGCAAAGCAACTTTTGCAAACGGAGACATATATTATGGTGAATGGGTAAATGATGTTAAAAATGGGCAAGGGACCATGACTTTTGCAGATGGCTCTAAACAAACCGGAGAATGGATTGATGGCGCATTTGCCGGATAATACCGGGGCGGCTTAATTTGGAGGAACCGTTCATGAATTTAATGAAAAAATATATTGCCATACTAGTTGCCACGTTTATTTTAGTTTCAATCACTTCAGGGTGTACAAAGAAAAAAAGTACTGAAATTATTGCAATTAAATCAGCTAACATCGGGGACATCGTAAAATATGGCAAGTATGAGCAGGATAATATCGCAGCTAACGGCAAAGAAATAATTTCCTGGCGTGTCCTTGCTTTTGAAAATGGTAAAGCACTCCTGATTTCGGAAAAAATTATTGATGTTATGCTATATAATGAAGAATACAGAACTGTTACTTGGGAGACTTGCAACTTGCGAAGCTGGTTAAATGTTACTTTTTTTGACAGTGCATTTTCGGCAACTGAAAAGCTTTCAGTTGCCACAACAAAATTAATAAATGACGATAATCCTGAGTATAAAACACCGGGCGGAAATGATACGAATGATAAAGTATTCCTGTTAAGCCTTTATGAAGCAGATAAATATTTTACAAACGACAATGCTCGTGCAGCAACGGTAACTGATTTTGCAAAGATCAACGGAATATCTTTTGGCAAGAAAAATAATTATTTAGGAAACGGTTATTGGTGGCTGCGGTCGCCCGGCAATAATTCATTAAACGCTGAAATTGTCTACTTTGACGGCTATATCGGCAGCTACTTTTATGATGTCTACAATACTTATGTCGGTGTGCGTCCCGCTATATGGGTCAATCTGTAATTCATCACCGCATCTTCTTCGGCTAGTATCTACAATAAAACTTATTGAGCGGGCAAGTATATAACTGCCTGCTTTTTATATCGCAAGAGCCTTTTTTTGATTAAACAAAATCAACCCTTAAAGCTTTAAATGCTTCAAAGGTTGATTTTGGAGCTACTGGTCAGAATCGAACTGACAACCTGCTCATTACGAATGAGCTGCTCTGCCATTGAGCCACAGTAGCATATTGAGTTTTGCGCTTTTTTATTATAGATAAGTCTTGGTATTTTTGCAAGGCTTTTCACAAATTTGTTGATTAAAAAATCAGTCACCGCAGCAGTGCCTCATTGCACAAGTGATTAACAGTTTGCGATAAATATTTTCAAAGGTAAAAACTTGATTTTATTTTAAAAATAAGTTATCCTGTAATCGTTATGAACCATATAGTAATTGCGGGATTACTGTTATTCTTGCAAAAGCATTCTCCCTGCAGCAAACTATTGTCAGGCTGTGCCTTGCCGAAAGGAAGATAATTTGTGAAAAAGTTACTTATTATAATTATATCATTTTCAATGCTGTTTTTACTTAGCTCGTGCAAGGAACCCCCCGGGCTTGGAATTGATGTTGAGGATACTGTCTCGTCAAAAGACGAATCGGCAACAAGTTCCTCACAAGTTGCAGTCACCACTGATACGGATGCGGCTGTTACAACCAAGTCTTCCACTGAAAGCACCACTAAAAACATCGATTTAAGTACAACAATAACTGTAACAAAAAGCATCATCCCGTCGGGCACAAAAGTCGAGGTAACAACCGGAACCGACGGCAAACCAGTTGATTCAAGCCTTGAAGGTGCACTTGGCAAAATCCTTAACAGCGACAAATATACAATGCAGTTTGAAATGCAAACAGAACAGAACGGAACACTTGAAACAGTGCCGATAACAGCTTATGTTTCAGGTAAAAAGACCGCATTAAAAACTTCCATGGCAATGGGAGCCGAGAAATTAGAGGTAACAATGCTCTCCACCGGCACCGATTTTTATTTGATTATCCCAACCATGAAAGGGTACGCCAAATTGCCCGCCGCTGATTTTCAAGACATGTTTCCTAATGTGATTAACAAAAATGATGAAAATGTAAAGTATTTGGGGACTACAAAGGTTAAATACAAAGGGGCAGATTATGTTTGCGAAACATATAGCAATGGCGAGTCAACAACAAAATATTATTTTATAGCCGGCGAGCTAAAAAGAATTGAAATTGTTAACAAAGACGGAACAACCAGTATTTTGGAAAACATTGTCTATTCTAATACTGTGGAAGATTCGATATTTACTGTGCCAAAGGGATATTTAGACTTAACAACGCTTCTTGCAGGTCTTTCTTGAATAAAATTGAATTTTGAGGGTATTATGAATAAAACAGCACTAATTACAGGAGCTTCGGGCGGTATCGGCAGTGCTGCCGCCCGTCTTTTTGCGGAAAACGGCTATAATGTTATAATCAACTATCATACTTCGCAAGACAAAGCGCAAGCGCTTGAGCTTGAGCTTTGTTCTTTTGGTTATAAAACTTTGGCTGTGGCCTGTGATATTTCTGACATGGCTCAAGTTCAAACAATGTTTAAAATATGTGATGAAAAATTCGGCGGTGTTGATGTTTTAGTAAACAATGCGGGCATTGCCCAGCAAAAACTTTTTACGGATATTACTCAAGCTGATTACGATGCAATGTTTGCAGTGAATGTTAAAGGTTGCTTTAACTGCTGTCAATGCGCATTGCCGGATATGATAAACCGAAAAAAAGGAAAAATAATCAACATCTCCTCGATTTGGGGTGTTACAGGTGCTTCCTGCGAAGTACATTATTCAGCTTCAAAGGCAGCTGTAATCGGTTTGACTAAGGCACTGGCGAAAGAGGTCGGGCCTTCAAATATTCAGGTGAACTGCATAACACCCGGTGTTATTGACACTGCAATGAACGCCGGATTCAGCTCAGAGACAATAGAGCAGTTAAAAGCGGAAACGCCGTTAGGCAAACTCGGCAGCCCAAATGATGTAGCGGAGCTTATTCTTTTTTTAGCATGTGATAAGGCTGATTTTATAACCGGTCAGGTTATTGGCGTTGACGGCGGGTTTAAATGATATTCTAAATCGCACTGAAAAGGAGGGACAATATGGGGCAGAGCCTTATTGATTCAAACCGGCGCTATGTCGGGACAAAGGAGACCTTCATTTTCGGCGTTGCAAACGGCGGCCAGGTCATGAGTTTTTCCCTTATCACATCATACCTGACCTATTTTTATGTTAATATATTTAATATTGACCCTAAAATAGTTGCTACCATGCTGTTTTTTGAGGGTATATGGGATACCATCAATGATCCGATTATGGGCTCGATTGTTGACAGAACCCGCACCCGTTTCGGAAAAATGCACCCCTATTTGTTGGGCGTTCCGATACCGCTGGCTATCGCTACTGTGATGTTTTTCGCGGGTCCGATGCTATTGCATAACCCAAGCACCACAGCGCCTTCAAAAGTAATTTATATGGTAATCACCTATTTTTGCTGGGAGTTTTTATACACAATAAGTGATGTTCCCTTTTGGGGAATGGCAGCAGCTGTTTCGCCGAGCCCTGCCGACAGAACCCGAACCATTACCGCGGCACGCTTCATCTCGAGTATTGTCGGCGGTGTTCCCTCCTTATTGATGCCGATTATGATTGACCTCTCTAAAAACAATATCGTTCATTCAGGCCTTAAGCAAATATTTTTTGTTTCCGGCGTGACTTTCGGCATAATAGGCATGGGGCTGTTTTTCCTTGCCGGCATTTTTGTTAAGGAAAGGGTCGTGCAGTCTATTGATGCCCCTAAAATGAAAGACTGCTACAAGTGCATTACCAGAAATCCCCCGCTCAAGCTTATTATTTTGCAAAATATTTTAGGTTCTCTAGGCGGTATAGGCGGTATATTCGGAACTTATTACTTTATTGATGTTCTCGGTTCAGCCTCGGCTACACTTATTGTCGGAATTCCCGGCACAATCATTTCGTTTGCCAGTTTTGCTTTTATTGCCAAAATAAAAAAGAAGTTCAACAACAAACAAATTATTATCGGCAACAAAATATTTAATGATGTTCTAAATATTTTGATGTTTATATTTTCGATTAAAAGATATACCGATCTTCGTTTTATGATACCTATCATGATGCTGAAGAGCACAATAACTTCCTTCCTCAGCGGTGTCAATGCTGTTGTGCCGACTGAAATGATAGCGGACACGGTTGACTATATGGAATGGACAACAGGGCAAAGGTCCGAAGGCATGAGCTTTTCGGTACTGACTTTAATCGGCAAGTTTAACGGCGCGGTCGCCCGCTCTTTGGGAGCTCTGCTTATCTCGGTTATCGGCTATAAAACCTCACAGACAAACGCGATTATCCCGCAGACCGATGCCGTTAAGTTCAGAATTTTTGCAATGAACACAATTGTTCCGACTTTGCTGGGGTTGTTTTCAATTATTCCGATTTTTTTCTATGATTTGGTTGGAGACAAGCAAAAGCGGATGCTCAAAGAGCTCGCCGAGCGTAGGGAAAAGCTGGCGGAAGAAGCGGCAAAGTAAAATTTTGCTTGATGAAAATTTTTATTGTATTTGTATATAATCTTTACTTGCATTTGACTGTTCAATATGTTAAAGTAACTTAGAGCAAACTATTATTGTTATCAGAACTCCCTTTATTCATTTAGACCAATAGGGTTTAGCTGTACCTAATTATTTTTATTGGAGGAAGAAAAATGGCAAACTGTCTCAAGTGCGGCCATCATCTGAAATTAACGGATTGGAGACCCAATTGTCCGAACTGCGGAGTTAACCTTGTTTATTACGGTATGGAAGAGCGTCTTCTTGCCGATGCGGACAGAGCAGAATCCGAGCATGCTCATTTTCAAAAGAAGATAGACAGAGCAAAAGCATCTTATGCCGGTTCAAAGTTTGCAATAGCAAGAATTGTTTTGACAGTTTTACCTCTCGCCTGCCTCTTTCTGCCTTGGGCAAAGGTACATATTTTCGCACCCTTTATAGATATTACGACTAATATCAGCGCCATTAAACTTTTCACGAAGGTTTCTGCGATGGATTTCGGTGGGTTATTTACGATTATGGGCTCCAAAATTGTCGGTAACGCATTCACTTTCTTTTTTGCGGCTATGGTTTGCATGTTACTGGCAGCGGTAATTTCACTTTTCAGTTTGATCTTACTCTTTCTTTCATGCTCACCGAAGGGCTTGGCACGAAACATTACCCTTAGTTCACTGGGTCTTGTTCTTACCGGTGCAGCAGCATACCTTTTCACGAATTACAGCAGTTCATTTACCACTATTTTCCCGGGCGCTTATACCGGCAACCTAAACTTTGGTATTTTTGTTTTAATGGCAGCTTTTGCTTTGGTTATTGGTATCAATGCTTATATCGCAAAAGTTGGCATTGAAGTTAAATATAAACAAACCTATATTGGCGGCATCCCTTCCGAGGAATATTTTGCAGCTAAAGCAGCCGGAATAGATGTTCTTTCACTGCAAACTCATGTATCCGAGGATGAAGCTGCAAACGCGGTTGAGAAGGCTTTAGAAGAAGTTTCCCTTGCAAAGGCCGGTGTTCCTGCCGGGACATCTGATGCCGACTTGGAAGCAAGAGCCGAGGAAGCCAAAGAAGATAAATAAAAACTGAATACAAAACTTATGCAGCCGGCTCAAAATTTGAGCCGGCTGACTTTTTAACAAATAAATATTTTTATGTGTTGGGCTGTGCGGCAGGTTTTTTATTGACTCTATGAATAATAAAGCGGTTTGCCGGATAGATCCAAATTGATGGAATTGTCATTGTAATAATTTTAATGATTGCATCACTCATGCTGCCCCAATGGTGTGCAACGGAAATATTGCTTAATACAGAACCGATCCACGCACTTGCAAATATATTAATAACCACCAAAATAACTGCAAAAACTGCGCTAACTGCCGGGTTGCTGTTCGCTTTGAAAGTGATTTTCCGGTTTAATATAAAAGCAAGCGTATAGCCGACCGTAGATGATATTAAGTACGAGTACATATAACCTGCGTACTGAACGCCGATAAAATTAAGCACTGCGTTTGTTATCGAAACTTCGTTTAACGAAGCAAATACAAATTTCAACAGAAGCATATGAACAATCAGTTCGATTCCAGATGCCCCGATACCCGTAACAAGTGACCATTTAATAAATTTCCATATTTCACCGTGCTTATAAACAAATCTTTTTGCTTTTGTTTTGATATTATTGAAACTCATCCAGTCAGCTCCCAACCCGAAATTTTCTCAGAACTGCTGCCGACTTTTTTCTTCCGGCAATGAAAAAGAGTATATCAGAAATAGTAAATAATAACAAGTAATAAATATTCCGCCGCTTAACCGGCAAGGATACTTTAAAAATTTAAATATAGTAAATGCTGAGTCGGATTTTTGATCCTTCTCCGCATATGCATTCAGGCAATTATTATTTCTTTTTTTTACCAACTATTCCTTCTGTTTTTGTAATCCAATCTATCATGTCGCTAACCGATTGTTTTATGCTCATTGGGTTGTAGCCGAGTTCTTCCTGCGCTTTTGCGAAACAGAAGTTGCAGTTATAATTTATAACTTCAATAGAAATACGCGTGAAAACAGGACTTGCACCTGAAATCTTATAATAAACCTCAGCTAATGGAGCCATAACGCTGGTAAGCCAAAACGGCAGCTTGATTTTCGGAGCTTTTCTCCCGCTGGCTTGCGCAATCAGGCTGATAATCCCATCAGAAGTAAAGATTTCACCGGTAAGAAGATAACCTTCCCCTGCCCTTCCATTGTATGCCGCGCTTCGCATACCCTTAGCTATATCCCTTACATCCACAAAATTGTATCCGCCAAAATTAAGGGAAACAGGCATCCTGCCGCGCATGATCATTCTGACCATTATACCTACACTTGAAACCTTAAAATCGTAAGGACCTATACAAGCTGACGGAAAAATGATGACAACCTCAAAGTTTTCGTCTGCGCTTTCTAAAACATATCGAGTCGCTTCGGCCTTTGTTTTGCCATATATGCCCTTAATCTCGTCCGGATTGAAACTTGTCATTTCCGTCATAATATTGTTGCCATGCAACGGCTTAACGGCATCAACGGATGATGCGTAAACTAAGCGGCGGACACCGCACTTTTTGCACGCCTCAACAACATTTTTTGTTCCCTGCACATTAACATCCCAAACCATATCCTTGTTACTGTTGCTGACATCAATAACACCGGCAAGATGGTAAACAACATCTGCCCCGGCAAATGCTTTTTCCAGCGAAGCAAGGTCAGTTACATCACCGAAAGCCTTTTCGCAAGGTATGCCGTCGAATATTTTGCTTTCGCTTCGAATAAGGATGCGGAACCTGTCGCCCTGCGCTTCAAGCTCTTTAACAAGCGCGTAACCAATATGTCCGGATGCTCCGGTTATTACCGATATTTTTTCATTCATACAAATCACTCTCAAAAATTTATAAATTTATTTTTTAGCAAAAATGCAAGTTGCCGAGGTTTATTATATCACTTTGTTGCGATTTTTAATTCTATTTCTGTTAATATCTAGGGTTTTGTGTAATTTAATTAATTGTTAATATATGTTGATCCATGCATTCTGACGCCCGCAAAGGTTGACAATTATGTCTTTTCAATGTATTATTGTGTGGATAAAAAACTTGCGAAAGGATGTTGTTTTGATGGCTGATGCAAAATTCGTGCTCGCGCTCGACCAAGGCACCACAAGCTCACGCGCCATTATTTTTGACAAGGGCGGCAACATTATAACAAAAGCTCAAAAGGAGTTTGAACAAATTTATCCTGCCACAGCTTGGGTTGAGCATGACCCAATGGAAATACTTTACAGCCAGCTGCAATCCGTTAGCACAGTGCTTGCCTCAGGCAAGGTTGAGGCGGACGAAATTGCTTCAATCGGTATAACAAACCAACGTGAAACAACAATTTTGTGGGATAAGCATACAGGCAAGCCAATTTACAATGCAATCGTTTGGCAATGCCGACGCACTGCCGAACTGTGCGAAGGGTTAAAGACACAAGGGCTTGGTGATTATGTCAAAGCAAAAACCGGGCTTTTGATCGATGCATATTTTTCCGGCACAAAAATAAAGTGGATACTTGAGAATGTCCCGGGCGCCCGTGCCTCAGCAGAAGCGGGCAATGTGCTTTTCGGCACGGTTGAAACATGGCTTATTTGGAATTTAACCGGAGGCAAGGCTCATGTTACGGATTATTCGAACGCCTCCCGCACAATGTTGTTTGATGTTGACAATCTTTGCTGGGATGAATATCTTTGCGAAAAACTTGACATTCCTATGTCCATCCTTCCAAAGCCCGTACCATCCAGCATGGTTTATGGCACTGTGGCTGGTGGAATTATAGGTCTTGAATCCCTTGAGGGCATACCCATCAGCAGCGCGATAGGCGACCAGTCTGCTGCGTTGTTCGGGCAAGGCTGTTTCAAACCCGGTCAAGCCAAAAACACATATGGCACCGGTTGTTTCCTGCTTTTAAACACAGGCAACAAGCGTGTTGAATCCAAAAACAACCTTCTGACCGGCGTTGCCTGGGGAATTGGCGACGAGGTTGAATACAGCATCGAGGGCAGTGCGTTTAACGCGGGCTCGGTTATTAAATGGCTTCGCGACGAGTTGCATTTGATTGACACTGCGAGCCGCTGCGATGAACTTGCTGAGAGTGTGCCCGATGCTAACGGATGCTATATTGTGCCCGCCTTCACTGGGCTTGGCGCCCCTTATTGGGATATGTACGCGAGGGGCTGCATTGTCGGCTTAACAAGGGGCGTAAACAGGGCACATATAGCAAGGGCTGTTTTGGAGAGCATAACATACCAAGTGGCAGACCTTATGAATGCCATGTATGCCGATTCGGGCATAAAGTTCAGTGAGCTCAGGGTTGACGGCGGAGCATGTGTAAGCGATATTATGATGCAAATGCAGGCCGATTTACTAGGAATAGACATATCCCGCCCAAAAACAATTGAAACAACTGCCTTAGGTGCTGCTTACCTTTCCGGCCTTGCGATAGGCTTATGGAAAGATAAGGATGAAATTTTAAAAATTCGCGAAGTTGATCGAATTTTCACCCCAAATATGAGCAGAGATGATGCCGAAAAGCTTTACTCCGGTTGGAAACGCGCTGTGGAACGCTCAATGAACTGGGAAATTCCAAATTAGTAACGAATATTAATTTAAAGACTCAAAAACAAAAGAATATGGTTTATAATTTTATGTATTCTTAAAAATTTTTATAAAATGGAGGACTATTTTTATGGCGAAAGTTATTGTTAATTGGAAGACTCTCTATGATTTCGTAGAGGACGCCTTTGTTGGCGTAGGTGTTCCGCGTGATGACGCAAAAATCTGTACGGATGTCTTGTTGGAATCCGACAAGAGGGGTATCGAATCTCACGGTGTAAACCGTTTTAAGCCCATCTATATCGACAGAATTAACATCGGCATCCAAAACCCCGTAACAGAATACGAAATAATCCGCGAAACCCCAACCACAGCAGTGGTTGACGGGCATGACGGAATGGGTCAGGTTATCGGCTTCAAAGCTATGACTTTGGCAATCGAAAAGGCAAAGAAATACGGCATGGGTATGGTTGCGGTTCGCAACTCCTGTCATTACGGCATTGCAGGCTACTATACAACCATGGCAAGCAAAGCAGGCATGATTGGTATAACAGGCACAAACGCCCGCCCGTCAATCGCACCGACCTTCGGTGTTGAGAATATGCTTGGCACAAACCCGCTTACCATCGGCTTCCCGACTGATGAAGAATTCGACTTCAACATTGACTGCGCAACTTCCATCACACAGCGCGGCAAACTTGAATATTATTCAAGAATTGGCAAAGCAACACCGTTAGGTATGGTTGTAGGCAGAGACGGCGAACCAAAAACCGACACGGATCAAATACTCAAAGACCTGAATACAGGCGAAGCGGCTTTAGCGCCTTTGGGCGGCATCGGCGAAGAGCTGGCAGGCTACAAAGGTTACGGTTATGCTACGGTTATTGAAGTGCTTTCCGCTGCTCTTCAACAGGGCAACTATATGAAAATGCTCACCGGCATGAAGGACGGCAAACCTGTGCCTTATCATCTCGGTCATTTCTTTATCGCAATCGACACAGAAGCCTTCATGGGTCTTGAGGAGTTTAAAAAGACGGCCGGCGATATCCTGCGCGAGCTTCGTGCCTCCGAAAAGGCACCCGGCCATGATCGCATCTTCACCGCAGGCGAAAAAGAATATGACGTTTGGATGGAGCGCAAAGATTCCGGTGTACCCATTAACGAAGCCGTACAGCTTGAATTCATTAAAGTTCGCGATCAACTGGGACTTTCAAAGTATAAGTTTGATTGGGAAAACTAGACGTTAGATGCTAGATTTTAGATGTTAGATACGAAACAAGACCTTAAGCGGACGACCAAAGGTCGCCCCTACAATACGGTTATTAATTATTATTAAAAAGGAATGGTAAATAATTATGGATTATGCTAAAGAATCACTGCGACTGCATTATGAGTGGAAGGGCAAACTTGAAGTAGTTGCCCGCGCCACAGTAAAAAACAAAGAAGAACTTTCATTGGCTTATACCCCTGGTGTTGCTCAACCTTGCCTTGAAATCCAGAAAGATGTAAACCTAAGCTACGATTTAACCCGCCGCTGGAACCTTGTCGCTGTTGTCACAGACGGCACTGCAGTTTTAGGTTTAGGCGACATCGGGCCCGAAGCCGGCATGCCGGTAATGGAAGGCAAATGTGTACTTTTCAAAGAATTCGGCGGTGTCGACGCCTTTCCTCTTTGCATCCGTTCAAAAGAAGTTGATGATATCGTTAAAACAGTTGCCCTGCTGGCAGGCAGCTTTGGCGGCGTAAACCTTGAAGATATCTCAGCGCCCCGTTGCTTTGAGATTGAGCGCAAACTAAAAGAAATATGTGATATTCCGATTTTTCACGATGACCAGCACGGCACAGCAGTGGTTTGCATGGCGGCTGTCATCAACGCCCTTAAATTTGTTAAAAAAGACTTGATAGATTGCACGGTAGTTTTCAGCGGTGCAGGCGCTGCCGGTGTTGCTATAGCAAAACTGTTCGTTTCACTTGGCGTTAAAGATGTTATTATGTGCGACCGTAAGGGTATTGTTTGCGATGGTGACGATCTCACCCCGGCAAAGCAGGAACTTGCGGATTTCACCAATAAAAATCGTTTAAGAGGCACCCTTGCCGACGCTATGAAAGGTTCAGACATTTTCATAGGTGTTTCGGCACCCGGTATTGTAAGCGAAGCAATGGTCAGCTCAATGAACGACGGCGCAATCGTTATGGCTATGTCCAACCCGACACCAGAGATTATGCCTGACTTAGCTATTAAGGCCGGCGCAAAAGTTGTTGGCACAGGGCGCAGCGATTTCCCCAATCAGATTAATAATGTGCTCGCTTTCCCCGGTATTTTCAGAGGCGCTTTGGATGTTAGGGCAAGCGATATAAACGAAGCAATGAAGATAGCTGCCGCAAGGGCAATTGCATCCCTCGTTTCAGATGAAGAGCTGACAGCAGACTATATTTTGCCAAAGGCCTTTGATTTAAGAGTAGGTAAGGCCGTTGCAGCGGCTGTTGCGCAAGCGGCAAGAGATACCGGCGTTGCAAGAATAGACGGTTAGAATAACCTGAACATTTTGAGGGAGTAACGTTGATTATAATCGGCATACTCCCTCAATTTAATCGGTCTAAAATCCGGTTGCGAAGGAGATTTAATAATGCTAAACTCAGTAATTTTTGACATGGATGGTGTACTCATTGACTCGGAAGCAGCGATAACCCTCGCTGCATTAGAGGCCTTGCGGTGCTGGGGAGTTAACGCCGAATTTGATGACTTTAAGCAGTTCACCGGTATGGGTGAAAACAAATTTATTGGCGGTGTCGCTGCAAAATACGGTGTTCCCTATACAATGGATATGAAAGACAAGACATATGAGATTTATGTCGCAACCGCCGCCGAGCGTGTTCAGGTATATCCCTGGTCAAAGGCGGTTCTTACCGGCATGGTCCAAAAAGGTATAAAAATATCTCTTGCCTCCGCGGCAGATTTAACAAAAGTCGAGTGCAACTTAAAATGTATCGGTGTTGATAACGATATTTTTTCTTCTATTGTTACCGGCAGTGATGTTGAACATAAAAAACCTCATCCTGAAATTTTCCTGACAGCCGCAAAAAACGCGGGGTTTAACATCGCAAACACCTTGGTTGTTGAGGATGCTCTTTCCGGCGTACAAGCGGCAAAGGCAGCCGGTATGCTATGTCTGGCTCTAACCACTTCTTTTGATGAACAGTCTCTTAAAGAGGCCGGAGCTGATTTTGTCTCGCCCGTTTTAGATGACATATTTGACATAATTGAAAGGTTTGGCAACAAATGAGTATCGAAAAACTGCCCTTTGGTATAACAAATGATTGTAAAGCTGTAGAACTTTACATTGTTAGGAACAGTGTTAGCGCCTCAGCCGAAATATTAACCTACGGCGGCACTCTTCAAGCCCTAAAAGTGCCCGACAAACTTGGTAACATCAGCGATGTGCTAATAGGTTTTGACGACATGGAAGGACATTTGGAGCGCTCCGCTTACCAAGGTCAACTCGTTGGGCGCTATGCAAACCGTATAGCAGGCGGAGAATTCAAAATTAATGGCATTAAATACAGCGTCACAAAAAATGAGGACGGCAAAACCTGCCTGCATGGCGGAGCTGAGCTTTCACATGCTGTTTGGGTTGCCGAAGAAATCGCTGAAAATGCTCTTAAATTAAGCTACACCTGCCCTGACGGTTCGCACGGCTTCCCCGGCGAGCTTCAGGTGGATGTCATTTACACACTTTCAGATGAGAACGAGCTAACTATTGATTTTTCAGCTGTATCAAATAAGGATACAATAATTAACCTGACCAACCATGCATATTTTAACCTCGGTGGTTTTGCCGCAGGCAATGTTTTGGGGCATGTGCTTCAAATAAACGCCCAGCATTTTACCCCTACGGACAAAGAAAGCATCCCAACCGGCGAGCTATGCCCGGTGCGGGGCACACCTTTTGATTTTACCGAACCTAAAACAATCGGGCTTGAGATTGATGCCGATTATGAGCAGCTTGTAAACTGCAAGGGCTACGACCACAATTTCTGTCTTGATGACCGTTCAAACAAAACGCCCGCCGCTGTAGTGTGGGAACCTGTCAGCGGGCGTGTGATGGAAGTATATACCGACTTGCCCGGTGTTCAGCTTTATACCGGCAACTTTTTGGATAATGTCCCCGGCAAGGGCGGCACTTTAATGAATAAGCATACCGGATTTTGTTTGGAGACTCAATATTTCCCCGATACGCCAAATCAGCCAACTTTTCCCCAATGCACCTTCAAGGCGGGTGAGGATTTTAAATCAAGAACATCCTTCAACTTTTCAACTTATAAATCATGATTTGCGTTTGCTAAAAACTCAGCAGGCTGCCGGAGCGAAAAACTTTGGCCGCTTGCTTTTTATCTCTTGCCCTCCTCTGTATTTTCACAAAATATTTTATTAAAATTCACAGAAAAGACAAATGTAATAGTGTATAATGTAATTACTAAAATAAAAAAACGGGTTTCGGTTTCTTCTTTGGCTGTCAAGTTAAAATTGAAATGAAAATGGAGTTGATTTTATGGCAAGCGAAAAAATTCTGGTTGTTGACGACGATACCAATATTTGCGAATTATTAAGGCTTTACCTCGAGAAAGAGCAGTACAGGGTATTTCTCGCGCACGACGGCGTATCAGCGATAAAGGCATTTAAAGAAAATCAGCCTGAACTTGTGTTGCTTGACATTATGCTGCCTCAGCTTGACGGCTGGCAGGTATGCCGTGAGATACGCAAATTTTCCAACAAACCCATCATCATGCTCACCGCAAAGGGCGAAACTTTTGATAAGGTGCTGGGGTTGGAGCTTGGCGCGGACGATTATGTTGTTAAGCCATTTGAAACGAAAGAGGTTATCGCAAGGGTTAAGGCCGTTTTGCGCAGGACCTCCGTAGGCTCTGAAAACACCGTTAAAGAGGTCAGCTTCGACAAGCTCAGCATCAACCTTACCAACTATGAGCTGAAGGTTAACGGCAAAAAAGTTGACACGCCGCCCAAAGAGATGGAGCTAATTTATCATCTTGCCTGCAACCCTAACAGAGTTTATACAAGAGACCAGTTGCTCGACGAGGTTTGGGGTTTTGATTATTACGGCGATTCAAGAACGGTTGATGTCCATGTGAAGCGCCTGCGTGAAAAGCTTGAGGGTGTTTCTGATAAATGGGAGCTCAAAACGGTTTGGAGCGTAGGTTATAAGTTTGAAACAAAGGATTAAACTATGCAAGTCAAGGTTAAAAGCAGCCTTTTCAGGAGATACTATCTTATTATATCGATGGTGATTTTCGTCAGCTTTGCCATCCTTGGCGGAGCATTGCTGTTTTTTATATCCAATGCATGGGTTACGGAAAAGGATCTGCTTTTAAAAGAAAACGCAAACGGTATTGCAAAAACGACGGCAGAGCTTGTTGAGTCAGGCTATATGCGTGACAATGAGAACGGTTCTGTGTTATTGATTTGCAACACACTTTCTTTGGTTTCCTCTGCAATCGATGCGGATATTTACATCTCTAATTTAGACGGCAAGGTTATTTACTGCCGGGATTTATTGCGTGCAGGTATGGTTGTTGCACCCGGAGGGTGTGCAATACACGGCAAATATAACATACCCAATCAAGTTATTAAGGATGCCATTTCCCAGGTCAGCTACAGCAGCATGAGCACCCTTGATGGAATTTATGCTAAACCTAATTTGGTAATTGCACAGCCTATTTTTGCGAATGGCAATGCTATTGGTATTGTGTTTGCCGTTCAGCCTGTTGCCTCTGTGCTCGGGCCTTATATTTTGTCAATTTTAAGAATGTTTGGTTTTGCCTCATTGCTCGCACTCATCATTACCTATATCACAGTCTATTTTATGATATACAGACTTACAAAACCCTTGAGGCAGATGTCCTTGGCAACAAAGCGATATTCTTCGGGCGATTTCAGCTACAGGGTAAGTATAAAAGGTAATGACGAACTTGCAGATCTGGCGATAGCCTTCAACTCAATGGCGAAGGATTTAGCAACATTGGAGTCTTCAAGACGAAGCTTTGTTGCGAATGTTTCGCATGAGTTAAAAACGCCAATGACCACAATCGGCGGTTTTATTGACGGTATACTGGACGGAACAATTGAAAAAGATAAATCTAAATATTATTTGCAGATTGTTTCCGATGAAGTCAAGCGCCTTTCACGCCTCGTAACAAGTATGCTGAACATGTCCAAAATTGAGGCGGGAGAGCTTGAGCTGAAACCGCGCCGCTTTGATATTTCAGAACAAATTTTTAAAACCATGCTCGCTTTTGAGCAGTTGATTGAGAAGAAAAAAATTAATATTGTAGGGCTTGACCAAATGCAGAGTCTTTATTTGTCAGCCGACGCGGATATGATTAACCAAGTAATATATAACCTGTTAGACAACGCGGTAAAATTCACACCTTCGTTGGGCACAATTGAAATTTATGATTATTCGGATAATGGATTTGCTGTTGTAAAGATAAAAAATAGCGGCGGCGGTATACCATCTGAGGAAATAGGAAAGATTTTTGAGCGTTTTTACAAAATTGACAAATCCCGCAGCTTTGATGTGCGCGGGGCGGGATTGGGGTTATATATAGTAAAATCAATTATCGAAATGCACGGCGGGTCTATCACCGTGAGCAGTGTTGAAAACGTTTATACAGAATTTGTTTTTACTTTGCCGTTATAAGAATTTTTATTAACCGAATGTTCAAATTTATTTAATACGATTGTTACACATTGGCAACGAATCCGCGATATACTTTAAAAAGTGGAACTACGAGTGACAAAGATTATTTATAGTATCCAACCAATGCAATATGGTTTTAGGCATTAATGAAAGGATTTGACTTTTATGAGCGAAAACGAAAACAATCAAGATCTTAATCAAACTATCGGCAGCACCCCTGATGATTCTACGGGAACAGGCACAACAGACAAGCCCGGCGATACTGTTAACGAGAATGTCAATTCTTTTAACAATGTTCCGTCAGGCAGCGAAGGCGAGCAACCCGCTCCCGTTACGCAGGCACAAACCCCGCCTTTCACTCCACAGTACCCGCCTTACATGGGTCAATACCAATATCCTCAGCAACGCCCGCAGCCACCCACATATTATAACAATCCTACCCAACCCTATTATGTTCCGCCGCAATATGCTGCCTCAGCGCAGTTTGGCCACGTTCCTCCCCCACCCACAAAGGGCAAGAAAAAGGGCGTAAAAATCTTTTTTGCCGTTTTATCCGTCCTTGTCGTATTTTCCATCATTCTCTCCGGCGTGGCAATTGCTATGGGCAACAATAAGCTTCCCGTCAAAGGTGCCGATGGTACCACTTCCACAACTAGCGACGGTCCCGAGCTTAACATTAATAACACGCCTACCGATTCAAGCAATTCATCCGGCAAAACCGGAGTTCTTACCCCGGTTGAGATCGCCCAAAAAGTCAAGCCTTCCGTGGTAGGTATTCTTACTTTTTCCGGCCAAAACAGCAGTGCCACGGGTGAAGGCTCTGGTATAGTCTTGGGAACGGATGCAACCGGTAAATTCACTTATATTATTACTTGCGCACATGTTATCAGCGATGCCGGCGTCAGCATTTCAATTCAGCTTGAAAACGGCACGCAGTACAAAGCCATACTTGTAGGCTATGATGTGCGCACCGATGTCGGTGTTGTCAAAATTAAAAAAACAGGCTTGCCGGCAGCTTCATTCGGCAATTCCGATACCATAAAAGTAGGCGAACAGGTTTTTGCTATAGGTAATCCAGGCGGTACTGAATTTTTCGGTTCTTTCACAGCCGGCATGGTTTCCGCAATTGACCGTCCGGTTGACAGCGGAATAGGCTACACAATGCAATTAATACAGCACGACGCAGCTATTAATCCCGGCAACTCAGGCGGTGCTTTGGTAAACTCTTACGGCCAGGTAATTGGCATGAATTCCCTCAAAATTATTGACACCAACTACGAGGGTATGGGCTTTGCAATTCCGATTACTTCCGCAAAAAGTATCGTTGACAACATTATTAAGTACGGTTATGTGCCAAACAGACCAAAACTCGGCATCACTTACCTTGCTGCTAGTTCAAGCCAAGCGTACAGCATGATTGTGCAGATAAAAGGCCTGCCAAGCGGTTCACTCTATATTAACGATATTAACCCCGACAGCAACCTTGCAAAAACAAAAGCGTTGGCAGGCGATCTCATCATTGCTGTAAACGGTAAAAATTTGGATACTGCAAGTGTTTTGCTTGAAGTAATTGACAAAGCCAAAGTTGGCGACACACTAACACTTAGACTGTGCAGAGTGAGCAGCAATTACCAAACATCGGAGTTTGATGTTAAGGTTCAACTCGTTGAAGATAAAGGCAACTATTCCCCAACAACACCTACTACCGAAGCGACTACCAACCCTTTTGATTATTTCAACAACCCCTTTGGCAATTAGTTAACCGTTATAAAAAACACAAGGGGCGGAAATTTCCGTCCCTTGTTTATTATCAATTTCTATTGGTTACTTTCCCTGCACATCCCGGTAATTCAGAACCTTTAACCTTTTCCTTTTACGCCTGCGCATATTGACATAGATTGCTAACCCAATATAAGCGGCAACACAAAAAACCAGGATGCCTGCGATTAGTTTAAAAGCGAAGGTTGATGACGCGGCCTTAATGAGCGAACCAGCATAGAGAATAGCATTACGGCTGACATCTTCATTCGCAACCAATTTGATTCTTGCAATCTCCTCCTCTGCATACAGCACCCTTGCCTCGCCAATTACCTGCCCTTTTTTAATCGGTGCATCCACACTTTTCGGCATACTTGACTTTACCACTTCAATCAGTACGCTGCCTTCGTCAATATTGGATGGCACAAGTGCCATAATTTCTTTTTGTGGGATAAGCTGCATGTGGTCAACTTTCCATGAGAGTTTAACGGGCACTTCGGAAATTATCTGTGCGGGTTTCGCAACAACTCTAAGCTTGATATTGGCAAAAGCCCATTCGAATAACTTTTTGCAATCAATAAATGCAAAATTTTCATTGACGCCGTCTTTATCATAGTCTTCAAAAGGCGCCTTCATAACCACTGCAAGGTAGCTGTAGCCTCCCTTTGTCGCCTTTGAAATTACGCAGCGGCCTGCAGCCTCGGTTGAACCGGTTTTGATGCCTGTTGCATACGAGCAGTAATATTCCGGGATACCTCTGTTCATCAAATAAACCGTGCTTCTGAGCACGCGTTCGCCGCTGAGGTTTGTTTTTGGCACTGTATATTTTATGGTTGATGTAATTTGCACAAATAACGGTATCTTTAATGCTGCTTTGACGATTTTTGACATATCGTTTGCCGTTGTAAACTGACCGTCTGCGTCCAACCCGTGTGGATTTTTAAAATTCGTGTTTTTGCAGCCAAGACCCTTGACATAAGTGTTCATCAAATCAACAAACCCATCCATGCTGCCGGAAATATAATCAGCTAATATGGTTGCTGCCTCGTTGGCACTCGGAATCAAGAGGCAGTGTAAAAGGTTATACACACTTATTTTTTCCCCCGGTTTCAGACCGACATTGGAACTGTTTGTGTTGTCTAACAAACGAATTGTATATTCCGGCACGGTGATAACTGTATTTAAATTTTTGCATTTTTGCAAAACAAGCGTTGCCGTTACTATTTTTGTCAAGGATGCAGGCGGTGTTTTCATATCCGCGTTCTTATTAAAAATTGTGCTGCCGTCATCAAGGCTGACCAATAATATAACATCGGCATAGGGCTTAATTTTTTTTAATTCATCGTTATATGCAGCTTTTGCAACAGTTGCCGGCACGGCGGAAAGAATTACCATAAGGCAACACAAAAATATAATAGCTTTTTTCATAGACAACCCACCCCAAAATGATGTAAAATATATCTTATAACAATAAGCTAAATTATATCAGCTTTTTAGATAAAAATAAATAGCTCAAACTTTAAAATAAATTGTAAACGGCGGGGGAAAGAAATATGGTCTACATTACCGGCGACACTCATGGTGATTATAGCCGCTTTCGGCAGCCAAAGCTTAAAAAGTTAAATAAGGGAGATACAATTATCGTTTGCGGAGATTTTGGTTTTATTTGGGAAGATACCAAAGCCGAGCAAAAAATAATCAAAAAGCTTGGTAAAAAAAAATATAATGTTTGTTTCATTGACGGTACTCACGAAAATTTCGACCTGCTCTATAAATACAGAATAAGTGAATGGAACGGCGGGAAAGTTCACCGCATTAACGGCAACCTTTACCATTTAATGAGAGGGCAAATGTTTAAAATCGACGGCTTAAAGATTTTTACAATGGGCGGCGGCGAAAGCCCCGACATAGACCTCCGCTTTGAAAACAGCAACTGGTCACGCTTGGAAATCCCCAACAAGGATGAGCTTTTGCAAGGTGCCCAATGCCTTGAGGATGCGGGCTGCAAGGCAGATATTATTGTAACCCATGAACCGCCTTTAAAAATAAAAGGCTTTTTGAAACTTCGGGACAAAGGTGCGGTAAGAGTTACGGGGCTTAACACTTACTTTGAAGAGCTCAGCAATTCCTGCGAATTCAAACGCTGGTTCTTTGGCTCCATGCATCTGGACAAATTTATTTCAAGCTCCCATATCGCAGTATTTCAGAATATTGTCAGCGCGCACACAGGCGAGCAGCTTAAGTAATCACAAATTTGACAGGAGGCAAGTATTCAGTTTGGGAACAAGCTGAATGAGAATAATGACAGAACAAAAAAGCATGTATCTTAAAATTGCGGATAATCGCCGGTTTTGTATGGTTTGGCTGATAGTAGGCGCCGTTTACATAACTTGGTTTACTTTTTTAGAAAACCCGTTTTATCATACGGCAAGCGTAATTGCTGTTGACCACCGTATCCTTTTTTATTTTTGGGTGTTGGTTACAATTGTTGCCATGTTCCTAAATGTGAAGTATATGTACCGGCATAATGATTACGAGGGAAAAATCGGAAAAAGGCTGCTTTATGCAAGCTTTTTATGCGTGGCGATGACGGCTGTCGTACCCCATGCAATCGGCGGTGTTAGAGGATATGTTCACTGGATCGCGGCACTTTCGTTCGGCGCTCTTTGCGCAGCTGCAGTTATTCTTTTTTTAATCAGTAAGCTCAATTCAAACCGCCGATATATTTACACACTGGTTTTTCTGGTTGGTGTGCTAGTGCTGATGCTTGTGCTGCTTAAACTTTTTGCAGAGAACGGCGTAATTGAGAGTCTGCCTATGCTGTGTGTTTACGGAATACTTTTTCTTGTTAATTTTACAGATGTATATCATAATAAATCCGAATCGGCGATTAACGGTGATACTGTATCATTAAATTAGTCTGCATAATATTTGCCGCAAATAACGAAAGTTGTTTGCGGCTTTAATATTTTCTCATTTGATGTGTTATTAAATCTAAAGAGTGAAAATAATTATGTGTTTTATTGAGTATTGTAAAAATGGAAAATATTTGATATAATTTTTAAAGCTAAATCATTACAAGATGTATCAAAGTTGCCAAATTACAAAGAAAAGGAGCCGAGCAATATGCTATTTAAAAAACGAGAGGAAATCAAAGAGGAAGAAGCCGACGGGATACTTT